>NZ_KV798535.1:55523-121021 GCF_001809725.1 Weeksella sp. HMSC059D05 | reverse complement strand
CGGGTTCAAGTCCCGCCTGAGGTACAAAAATTTACTTATAAACGCAGTTAATTGCGGGAATAGCTCAATTGGTAGAGCGTCAGCCTTCCAAGCTGAATGTTGCGAGTTCGAGTCTCGTTTCCCGCTCTACTTCAAAAGAAGTGGGAGCCTTGGTGGTGGAATTGGTAGACACGCAGGACTTAAAATCCTGTGTCCATTAGGACGTGCGGGTTCAAGTCCCGCCTGAGGTACAAAAAAACGCTCGAACAACTACTTGTGTTATTCGAGCGTTTTTTTATGTGCATTTTCTTCGCAACTGAAACATGCATTTTTGGTAGACCAACAAAGAATGTTTTTCGTCATTAAATTATTTTTCTACTACTTTAAAGAAGAAAAATCAGAAGCATATGAAATTTATACCATCCGTGTATTTTGAGCAAACCTACTAAAAAAACTTCTCGTTTACGACCTGTAACAATACAATTCGAGTTGTAGTAAGATTACTTGCATAAATCTTTTCAATGATTAATTCTTTTTTTATACAAAAACCCAACCAGGTAGTCTTTCTCATCTGAATTTTGTAGAGGTGTAACAATAGAATAAAAATATTGCAATTATCTTCTAACTAAGAAAGAGTATTGATGATTATAATAAATAATTATAGGTGATTATAAAAAATTTATCATCTCCTAAATCATTCTCAACCAACGAGAAAAAAAATATTTTTATTTTTTTTTATAATTAATTTGGTAAAACGAAAAAACTTGCAATATATTTGCACCCACAATAAGCGGGAATAGCTCAATTGGTAGAGCGTCAGCCTTCCAAGCTGAATGTTGCGAGTTCGAGTCTCGTTTCCCGCTCCAAAAAACAGCACAATTATAGTGCTGTTTTTTTTATTCGCTAAACTCTAAGTAGGGTTCCATTTCTTTGAATTTAGCATCTGAAATTACATAACATTTCTGTAACGTTGCGGCATCGGGAAATCGTCCACCAAGTGAATAGCGATATTTAATAATCGTATTGGCCTGTCTTTCTGTGAAACCTATTTTCATCCAACCTTCTTTATCGAGTTTATTGGGATCAAATTTCTCTAACTCAATAGTCTGTTTTTGTTCGTTAGTAATTGTTGCAGCGGAAGATTCTTTAACTGACGTATTGTTTAACGTTTTACTTGTTCGATAAACACGTGACTTCTCTGGTAAATCGATATAAGGTTTCATTTCTTGGAACTTCTCGTCAGAAATCACATAGCATTTTGATAATTGCTCTAAGGATGTAAACTCATTACCGACAATTCTTTTGTACTTAAGAATTGTTTCTGCTTGCTTTTTGCTAAAACCGATTTTCATCCAATCATTTTCTGAATAATCATTCGGATTGAAGCGGGAATAAACAATATTTCTCCTTGTTTGTTGCTTGCCTAATCGCAGATCACTTTTAGATTTTTCGGGTAATAAAATATACGGTGATAGCATCGCATAGGCTTCGTCATTGATTACATAGCATTTTCTTATTTGTTCTTTCGACTCAAATTTCCCACCTAACATTGCTTTGTATTTCATGATTACTTCTGCTTGTTTTGGTGTAAAACCATATTTATGCCAATCGGTTTGGGTAAGATCATTCGGGTCGAATGCAGTTATAACAGTATCAATTTTCGATTTCGAAAAGCGATTCTTGTAAGGGGATGAAGATAAGGTTGCTTTTGCTTCTGCAGAAAGTAAGATTTGCTTTAGTTCGCTTTGCTGAATTTCCTCGAAAACCAAATTTTCTTTCGAACTCCCAAATACCATTATACCCTCACCTATCAATAGAATAATACAAAAAACTATAAGACCTGTTTTCTGTGTTTTGGTCAATAATAGAAAAGGTAATAAAGAAGATTTCATGAATCGTTAGTTTTTTGTTATTACAAAAACCAGCGTACAAATCTAAACTATACAAACAAATGTCAGTGTTTGTTAACCTTCTATAACAAGTAGTTGAGATGTAAAGATAAACAATAAAAGAATATAAAACAACTATTAATTGACTAATGTTGAGTATTTTATAAATCGAATACCGATTTTCTTCTGACAACAAAGCAGTCTTTTACCCACAAAGCAAAGGCCATAACGAAATAGATTATAAAGGCAATACCCAAGGTCGCGAAAGCTAAATAAATGTACAAAAGACGTAATTTGGCAACTCGTACACCTATTTTATCTGCAATCCTCTCGATTACATTGAACCATGAAATCTCGGTGATGTTTCTCAACTTATCTAGCATAGGGTTTTAGCACTTCGTATCCGATGCTGCAATTTAAACATTTTTTTGGTAAACAAAAATGTTCGTACGCTTGTATATAAGCCTGAGAATCGTAAGCATTTTTATTTTTCAGACCTGCTTTTTCATAACAATTTGTTATATTATTTTTCTCTGGTTTTAACTCTTCATACATCGTAAGCCAGCGCTCGTCTACTTCTTCATCACGATAAACAGCATACGCAAAACGCAAAGGCAATATAGTATTTAGTATAATATTTTCTATCTTAGATACACTTATTTTCTTACTCACTTTTACGCTTTCTTCTCCAAAACGATAACGTTTTTCCCAATATAAATCTACTTCGATTGATTGAAAAACTGCTATTATTTCTTCTTTTGATGATGCACTCATCAAAACCGAAAATAAGTTTTTATACATTCCGTACAAAGCGGCTAACTGAGCAATCCGAATGGTCGGGAAACTTATCGGACGCATACGAAAGTAACGAAACAAATGGTCAGGTATCGGATCAAGGTCGTACTTTACTCGAAGGAATTGATATTTTTCTGATAAGCTTCTATGATACTCATCCTGATACGCGTCTTCTAACATCCCTGCCTGACCGAAAAACAAAGCTGTTAGTACTTCTCTATTAAATTGTACTTTTTGCAAAACCGAAAAAGGAAAAGAAACACTCCATTGCGAAAATATTTCTGCATTCACTTTCAGCCCAAAAGTATAGGATAATTGACGAAAAAGAACAGCTTCCCAATTGTTTTGTACTTTCTCTAATTCAGATAATATTTTTGTGGATTTCATCATCATTCTATCCAACAAAAGTTGATTTTTCCATAAAGATAGCTTCTCCTCCTCTACTCGATCAATCAACAAATAGCATGGAATATTGTATCTTTCTGTAGTCAATTGATGATAAACTTCGATTGTTTTTGGGTCGATGAGGTTTTTTAGCTCTAAGGTTTCAATACCCAAATCTTCTAGCAATGGAATAGTTACATCTTGCTCATAAACCACATGCAAAATTATCGTATGATAATTTGGGTTTATGTTGTGATTATGATGCAACCAATCGGATGATTTTGTGTGAATTTCGACCGATCCATACCAATTCAATTGATCAATCTTCAGATGAGCTTCTAGAAAATCTGGGCCAGCATTCGGATTAGAAACGCCAACCTTTTCTATATCGATCGTTTTGCCTGATAGAGTTTTTGCATTCTTGAACCGAAATAGCTTGAATCGCCAAATATGATGTAGAAAATCCTCCCTCATGTGACTCGATTTTTTACTTAGCTTGTCTAAAAGCTACAAAAATTTTTTATCAAAAAAAAATCGATTTGATTTCTCAAACCGATTTTCTTCCAAAGCATTAAGCGTGTATTATATACTTCTTCGAGTTCTAAATATCGTCGTCTCCTTTTAATTTTTCTGCATTTTCTGCAACCTTCAACGCATCGATCATTTCTTGGATGTCGCCATTCATGAAATTGTCTAAATTATAAATCGATTTATTAATACGATGATCGGTTACACGACCTTGCGGATAATTATAGGTTCTGATTTTTGCCGAACGGTCACCAGTAGAAACCAAAGATTTTCTCTGTTCTGATCGTTCTGCATGTTTCTTTTCGAATTCTATTTCGTACAATTTGGTTCGTAATAACTGTAAAGCTTTTTCACGATTTTTATGTTGTGAGCGTGCTTCTTGACAAACAATTACGATCCCAGAAGGCTTATGAGTCAATTGTACTTTTGTTTCTACTTTGTTCACATTCTGCCCACCTGCACCAGACGAACGCGCCGTTTGATATTCTAAATCAGCTGGGTTAATTTCTACGTCGACTTCCTCTGCCTCAGGCAAAACCGCCACTGTAATGGCCGAAGTATGTACACGACCTTGCGATTCGGTTTCTGGTACTCGTTGTACACGATGCACACCCGACTCGTATTTCATCGTACCATAAACAGCATTTCCTTCTACCGAAATGACCATTTCTTTGAAACCTTTCCCAGATGCTTCAGAGGTATTGAGAACCTCATGTTGCCAACCCTTTTGTTTGAAGTACATTGCGTACATTCGGTAAATATCTTCTACGAAAATTGCCGCTTCATCTCCTCCGGTTCCGGCACGCAACTCAACTATTACGTTTTTGTCATCTTCGGGATCTTTCGGGATTAGCATAAATTTTATTTCTTCTTCCAGCTTTGGAATTTTGTGCAATGCTTCGTCTTTTTCTAGCTTTGCCAACTCAACCATTTCTTCATCCGATCCATCGGCAATAATTGCATTTGCCTCCTCAAGCACATTGAGCAAACCTTCGTATTCTTCTTGTTTTTCTACATAATCACGTAGATCCGAATATTCTTTGTTTAGTTTAGCATAGCGTGCTTGATCGGTGATAATGTCGGGTTGAATGATTAAATCTGCTACTTCATCAAACCGCTGTTTTATAGCACGTAATTTATCTAATAGTCCTGTATCTGCCATTTTTTTTCTTTGGGTGGTAAAGATACGGCTTCACAAGCATTTCTGGAAATTTGGCTTTAACTTTCCAACGATTTTAGAATTTATCTGATTCTATAGAAATTTTATTAGAAACAGAATACATAGGCAAACCTCTTGGCTGTAGCCCGACATAAACTTTCTTGCTCTTTCCTAACAAATTCGACCTTACAGAAACCTGAATCGTTTTTTGATGCTTGATTTTCCCTTCCCACAACACCTCTCGAATATCTTCTAAATATACCACAGAATGATGCGGATCGCCAATAAACACCAAGTAAAGCAAAGGTAAATCTTGAAAATTTTTACTGGAAAAAATAGCAGGTGATACAGATGACAACTCGATAACAACAGTGTTTTCTGCAGGATAATTGACACTGCTCATAAGATGAAAAGCATAGTTTTCTTCGGGTTTGAAATTTTCTACTTTCGTAATAAAGTATGGTTTGTCTCGCCATCCTATCACCGATTGATTGCTTTTTTGCCAACGAGAAACAAACACAAAATCCTTCCCATCAAAATCGTTCAATTGTTGCCAATCATCGAAACTCGACCGTCGGTTATCCAAGGTTCTATATACCCATGTAGACCTATTTGCATAAAATGCGAACAAGGATGCTTCTTGATATTTTTCGAATATAACAAGAGAATCTTTTACTTCGTTTCCAATGCGCAAGGCCGCGTCTCGATTGTCATACAACCAAGATAAAGAAGGAGAAAGTAATAAAATTCTTGCAACAATTAGCACAATAAGATTCGCAAATCCTAACCGAAAAAATAATTTATTGTCTAGATCTTCTGTTAGATACAACCATATGAGTTGTGCAACAAATCCTATCAAAAGCCATTGAAGTTGCGGTTTGTTTTTTAGGCTCATCACCAGAAAAAACACCATTGGCATTAAAGATAAATACAAAATAGACTGATCGAATCTATATCTTCTTTTTATATTTTTTATCGAGAAAAAAGTTTTCCAAAGAAAAGGAGAATACGCCAATGTCCCCAAAAACAAACCTCCAATAAGCAGATAAGCAATAGCATCGAAATGTATTTTGGTCTGATTTCGTTCTGCGAGATGATAACGAAAAGGAACAAAATCGTGTTCGATTAACCAAAATATATGAGGAATATAGAGTAGGAATGCGATGAAAATAGTAAGATAGAATTTTTTACTGTTCAGTAAGAACAGAAAATGTGGCAACAAGGTAAATGCAACCACTAAAAATCCGTGATATTTACTGTAAAACAAACCAGCGATAGCAAAAGATAGTCCTAAAAAAGCCAAGGATTTTTTTTGATCTAAAAATTGCTTCAGATAATAGAGGTACAATAAAGTAAAAAACAACAAGACTGTATCAGGTGTAGAGATGAATCCGAAGAGTTGTAAAAACGGTGTGGAAGCAAAAAGACATAAAACTTTCCAACGTTGCAAGGTTGATTTAGGTTGTAAGATTGCGTAAAAAAGGAAAAATTTGAAGGTAAAAAGAATTGTTGAAATAAATCTTAATCCTATTTCTTGCGTTGTTACAAAATTTCCTAACCTAATCATCCATGCAATCATCGGTGGATGATCATAATATCCAAAAGCGAGATGTTTAGACCATACCCAGTAATATGCTTCGTCATCGACTAAGGGTGTAAAGGTTGCCTGAAGAAAATTGAGCAGAAGAAGCAACACAAAACAAAGGACAAAAGCGTATTTTTTCATAAATAACTAATCATCTATCCAAAAATAACTGTATTTTTATGGTTTTGAAGCTAGAAAAGAATGATATTATTCAACATAACGAAAAATTCATGTTGCAAATTCCTTAAAACCCAACAATATTTATATTTTTGTAATCTGAAAAACTAAAAAGAATGAATCTTCACGAATATCAAGCAAAACAAATTTTAAGTAAGTATGGTGTTAAAGTACAACGAGGAATAGTTGCAACAACACCAGATGAAGCTGTTGAAGCTGCACAAGAGTTAACCAAAGAAACGGGCACATCTTGGCATGTTGTAAAAGCCCAAATCCACGCAGGTGGACGCGGTAAAGGTGGCGGAGTAAAACTTGCTAAAAGTTTAGAAGAAGTAAAAGAAAAGGCTACGGATATTATCGGTATGCAATTGATAACCCCACAAACTCCACCAGAAGGAAAGAAAGTAAATCAGGTATTAATCGCTGAAGATGTTTACTATCCTGGAGAATCTGAAATAGAAGAATTCTACGTTTCAGTATTATTAAACCGTGCAACTGGAAGAAATATGTTTATGTATTCAACCGAAGGGGGGATGGATATCGAGGCAGTTGCAGAAGCTACTCCAGAAAAAATCTTCACCGAAGAAATTGACCCTGCAGTTGGTTTAACAGGTTTCCAAGCTGCAAATATTGCCTTCAACTTGGGTGTAAAAGGAGCAGCTTACAAAGACATGATAAAGTTTATTCATGCACTTTACAATGCTTATATTGGGATTGACGCTTCATTGTTCGAGATCAACCCAGTACTGAAAACATCAGACGACCAAATTATGGCGGTTGATGCAAAAGTTGTTTTGGATGGTAACGCATTATTCCGTCATAAAGACTTAGCAGAATTACGTGACACTCGAGAAGAAGATCCTACCGAAGTAGAAGCTGATGCAGCGGGATTAAACTTTGTGAAGTTAGACGGAAACGTTGGTTGTATGGTAAATGGTGCTGGTTTAGCGATGGCAACAATGGATATCATTAAACTTTCTGGAGGAAACCCAGCCAACTTCCTAGACGTAGGAGGAACTGCAGACGCAGAACGTGTAGAAAAAGCATTCCGTATTATCCTGAAAGATTCCAACGTAAAAGGAATCTTGGTAAATATCTTTGGAGGAATCGTTCGTTGTGACCGAGTTGCTCAAGGAATTTTGGATGCATACAAAAACTTAGGTGACTCGATTAATGTACCTATCATTGTACGATTACAAGGTACCAATGCCGATATTGCAAGACAAATGATTAGCGAATCTGGTTTACAAGTACATGCAGTAGACACTTTACAAGATGCTGCCAACAAAGTAGCTGAAATACTGTAAACATACTGTAATAATTTTAAGAAATATTTAAGAGCTTTTGAATATTCAAAAGCTCTTTTCTTTTTGTACCTTTCACTTTACCCTAATACTCCTTTATGGATAAACAAACAATAACTATAGGTCTAACGGGCGGTATCGGATCTGGAAAATCAACAGCTGCAAAATTCTTCGAAAAAGCTGGTATACCAATTTATTACGCCGATCAACGAGCCAAAGACTTGATGAACAATAATCCCCAGCTTATCAAGAAGATAAAAAATATTTTCGGTGAAAAAGCTTACCAAGACGGAAATTTGAATCGGGTTTGGATAGCTGAAAAAAGTTTTAGCAATCCTGAAACTTTACAACAACTCAATCAGGCGGTGCACCCTATTGTCTACAAAGATTACAAACAATGGATTAGCCAGCAAGCTTCGCCATTGGTAATGAAAGAAGCTGCCATCTTGGTAGAAAGCGGATCGTACAAAAACTGTGACGAAGTAATTGTAGTAGTTGCAGATGAAAAGCGAAGAATAGAACGCGTAAGCAAGCGTGATCGCACTACACAAGAAGCGATACAGCAGAGAATGAACAATCAGTTGAGCGACGAAGAAAGAAAAAAATTTGCTACTTTTATTATAGAAAACAATGAAGGTATTGAACAATTAGAAAAACAAGTTTCTAAGATAATTGTAGCACTACGAACCAAATATCATTTGACCTAACCCTATGAAGAAAGGATTTTATAAAGTTTTGATTATTGTCATGAGCGTCGCGCTTATCGGACTGATGATCATCCAATTCTATTGGTTGAAATTAACTTTTGACTCGAGCAAAGAAAACTTCAACACCAGTGTTTATCAGGCGATGAACAATACAGTAGAAAAGATAAACAAAGGAGAACTCGAGATGTATTACAAACAATTCGAACATGTCCAGAAAGATTTCCAAAACAACCAAAACAAACCTGAAGTTTTTTCTACTCAAGCGATTAAGGATTCGGTTGGCGTTACGTATGTTCTATTTACACGGTATATTCTCGACCGTGCTATGTTGCCAATTTCTGGACAATACAATGATAGTATTACCAAAGCCGATGTTTATAAACAAGAAAGTTTGATCAAAATTCCGAAAGATACTTCGGCAATAGGTGTTTCTCCATTGAATATGAATTTCGAAGAAGCTTTTAAGAATTCTACCTACTCTATCGAACGTTTGGCTCGTATAGACGCTGGAACGAAACCTATCGAAATGAGAGTTTCACTAGAGGTTATCGATTCAATCTTCAAAAAAGAACTGAAACATCGTGGCGTGCATGCCAACCCAGAATTAGGAATTACAAAAGTAGATTCGGGTGACACGAAGATCAAAACTCATAATTTTCGTCTGGCAGATACTAATTATTCGATTCCTTTGTTTTATGACAAAGATGAACATCCCGTTTATTATTTTAACGCTTATTTTCCACAACAAGTATTTGCTATTTTAGGCCCTATTGTTCCGATTTTGGCCTTGACATTTATCTTGACCTTGATTATAATTTCTGTTTTCTCCTTGGCTATTTATTATATGCAAATGCAACGAAATATATCAGAGATAAAAACAGATTTCATCAATAACATGACTCACGAATTCAAAACTCCTATTGCAACCATCAATATTGCTTCGGACGCTTTGAAGAATGAAAAAGTTACCCAAAACCCCGAAAAAGTAAGATATTATGCAGACCTCATCAAACAAGAAAACAAACGAATGAACTCTCATGTAGAAATGGTTCTTCGAATGTCTAAACTCGAAAGAAACCAAATGGAGATGAATCTGCAAAGTGTAGACATGGATAGTATTATAGAAAATGCATTAGAACCTATTCGATTTATTGTATCTGAACGAAGTGGTACAATTTTTGAAAGTTATGAAGCAGATCAAACTATCGTAAATGGTGATTCTTTCCATTTAGAGAATATTGTGATTAATATTTTAGACAATGCACGAAAATACTCTACTGGGAAACCCGAGATATCCATCAGAACTTATAACGATGATCTGTACTTTATCCTCGAAGTGAAAGATAAAGGAATTGGGATGTCACCTTCAGTTTTACGGAAGATATTTGATCAATTTTATAGAGAAGAAACAGGAAATATACACAATGTAAAAGGACATGGACTAGGTCTTGCCTACGTGAAAAAAATTGTAGAACTGCACCACGGAGCAGTTTGGGCAGAAAGCAAATTAGGCGAAGGAAGCAAATTCTATGTAAAAATACCTTTAAAAAAATAACTATGAGCGAAAAACAAAGACTGCTTTTAGTGGAAGATGATCCAAGTTTTGGTAGTGTACTAAAAGATTATTTATTAATTAATGATTTTGATGTTACCCATGCAATTGATGGAGAAGATGGTCTTAAT
Organism: Weeksella sp. HMSC059D05; assembly: GCF_001809725.1. Taxonomy (NCBI): domain Bacteria; kingdom Pseudomonadati; phylum Bacteroidota; class Flavobacteriia; order Flavobacteriales; family Weeksellaceae; genus Weeksella; species Weeksella sp. HMSC059D05. The sequence continues at coordinate 110,831 of NZ_KV798535.1, read as the reverse complement.
AAGTTTAAAGAAGGCGAATACGACTTATGCATACTGGATGTGATGATGCCAAAAAAAGACGGTTTCACGCTGGGGAAAGAAATAAAACAACTAAAACCAGAGCAACCCATCATTTTTCTTACCGCAAAAAATATGCGAGATGATGTATTGAATGGTTATAAAATTGGTGCTGATGACTATGTACTCAAACCATTCGATTCGGAAGTTTTATTGTATAAAATAAAAGCGGTTTTACAACGTAATTTTGGTGAAGAAGAAAAATTCGAACAAGAAGAGTTTACGATTGGGAAATTTCATTTCAATGCTAAACTTAGACAACTAGTTTACGAAGGAAAATCACAGAAATTATCACCAAAAGAAAACGAATTGCTTCGTTTGTTAGCAATTTATAAGAACGATTTAATGCCGCGTGAAATTGCCCTAACCCGTATTTGGCACGATGATAATTACTTTACCTCTCGTAGTATGGACGTTTACATTGCAAAATTACGCAAATACCTAAAAAAAGACCCTAATGTAGAAATTGTCAATATTCATGGTGAAGGATTTCGTTTGCTCATACAAGAAATATAAAATGATGTATCAAAACAAAAAGCACAAGATATCCCTCTAAATCTTGTGCTTTTTTCTATTGAATTAATCTAATTTTTAGGCAGACAATATTTTTTTCACTTGTTCAGAAATTGTTTTGCCATCTGCTTTACCCGCTAACTGTTTTGATGCTACTCCCATCACCTTACCCATATCTTTTGGAGAGGTCGCACCTACTTCTGCCACAATAACTTCTAAGGCACTCACCAACTCTTCCTCAGACAATTGGGCTGGTAAGAAGGCCTGGATAACTTCTGCTTGCTTCAATTCTTTCTCTTCTAATTCTGGACGATTATTGACTCTGAATTGTTCCGCTGCTTCTTTTCGTTGTTTCACTAACTTTTGCAACAATGTAATTTCGTCCTGCTCGGTTAATTCTCCTAGATTTTCACCCGAAGTTTTTGCCAATAACAATTCAGATTTTATTGCTCTTAGGGCTTCTAAAGCAACTGTATTTTTTTCTTTCATAGCAGCTTTCATTTGCTCCATGATGTTGGTCTCTAAACTCATTTGTACTTTATTTTGTTATCCAAATTTACGAAATTTCTATCTTATAATTTTTGTCCTTGTTCGATTTTCGTTCGTTGTATAAGCTGGTTTTGCTCGGATATTTTTCCTGCCCCTCTACTGTTACGAAACAAAAAAGCTCCACCTTTTCAGTACGGAGCTCCTTTTGAATTAATAAGAATATAATATAGCGATTAATCTACATTATCGTGTAAAAAATTATTAGGTTTGATTTTAGAATCAGGACCAATCATGAAGTCTGAAGGCTTATTTTCTTCTCTTTCAGAAAGATTCAATCCTTGACGCTTATACGCTGGAATCGACTCAAACTCGTCTACTTGTGCGTTATTCAAAGTGTTTTTAAATTTGAAATTAAATTGCTTCAAACGATTTCTTCGTTCTTCTATGGTCGAATTCAGTGCTTCAGAAATAGGCTTTTGGAAATCTACAATTGGTGTTTCGATTATCTCCTCTTTCATGGTTTCCACATCTTGTGCAGCCATTGAGGTTTTTTTATCCTGATTGAGACTAAAAATTACCGTCTCTTGCTTTTCTACGATAGGTTTACTCGGTTTTTGGACAAAAGAATTTTTCGGCTGATCAGGATTCGAACTTCCTATGTTTTGATAAGATGATCCGGTTTGATTTTGAGTAGAATTCTCATTATTGATTTCTGATTTTAGACGCGGTTCATATTCATCAAAATGTTTTGTTTCTTCTGATTTGTACGTAGACTCTTCATCCAAAACATACTTGGTTATGCCTTCATCATCACTTTCTTTATCCTTAATTGGTTCTTGGAACGTATCTTGGTCGTGTTGAATAAACTCGTCTTTTTCTTCTGATCTTGTACCGAAATTCAACTCGAAATTAATCGGATTTACTTTAGGGGTAAGCGGTTGATCTATCGCCAATGTTTTGGTTATAGGTTGATCTTCTTCTAGAGCATGAATAATTTTCTCTTCTTCTTTTCCTGTATATACTTGGTCATCTTTTGGGAAGCCAGTCGCCACAATTGTAATCGAAATTTCTTCACCCAAACTTGGATCTTCGCCGATACCCATGATAATATTCGCACTATGTCCAGCTTCATTTTGGATATAATCATTGATGATTCCAATTTCATCCATCGTCAATTCATTATCACCAGATAGCAATAACAATAGAACATTTTTAGCACCTGTGATTCGGTTATTATTCAGTAATGGCGAGTCTAATGCAGCCTGGATTGCTTCTTTTGCTTTGTTTTCACCTTTTGCTTTAGCAGATCCCATAATTGCGGTTCCACTATCGGCTAAAACTGTTTTGGCATCGCGTAAATCTATGTTTATCGAGTAGTTATGCGTAATAACTTCTGCAATACCTTTGGCGGCTGTTGTAAGCACTTCATCGGCTTTTGCAAATCCACTTTTGTACCCTAAATTACCGTATAACTCTCGAAGTTTATCGTTATTGATAACAATCAATGAGTCTACATTACCGCGTAGTTTTTCGATTCCCAACTCGGCTTGTTCCAACCTCATTTTACCTTCGAAATAAAATGGAGCTGTTACAATCCCTACCGTTAAGATTCCTAATTCTTTTGCAATACCTGCAATTACAGGAGCAGCACCTGTTCCAGTTCCGCCACCCATACCGGCAGTGATAAAAGCCATTTTGGTGTTGCTATCGAGGACTGTTTTTATCTGGTCCATACTTTCTAAGGCGGCTTGTTCGCCTACTTCTGGGTTTGCACCAGCTCCCAAACCTTCTGTTATAGCTTCACCTAGCTGTATTCTGATCGGAATTGAGCTATTTTCTAGTGCTTGTGCATCGGTATTACATACCACAAAGTCTACTCCTGTAATCCCTTGTTCAAACATGTAATTCACGGCGTTACTTCCGCCTCCACCAACGCCTATGACTTTTATGGCTGATGATCGGTGTTTTGGTAAGTCGAATTTGACTAGTCCTTCTGTAATATCGCTCATACTAATTCTTTTTATTAATTCTTATTTATTCAGTTAATTTTTATTCTGTTTCGTTGATCATTTGGATGAATTTGTCTGTCCACTTGGAAAAGATGTTTGATTTTTTAGGCTTTTCACTGCTTTTTACTTTAGAACCTAATTTTACTCCCATCAATTCGTCTTCTTTTTCTTCTTCTTTATTCTGATGTTTTTCTTTGTTTTCGGTTTCTGCTTTTGAGAGGTTGAGTGTTTGATCTGAAGAGCTATCTTTACTCATCGAACCAATAATATTTTCGGTCATTGGATTTGCGTAAAGTTCTTTCATCTGTTTGTTTTCTAACTCTTCAATCCCTTTCATCAATAATCCGACGGCAGTTGCATATTCTGGTCCTGATAATTCTTCAGCTTTTGCGCCAACGATATGTTCATTAGAGTAACCAATTCGTACATCCATTCCTGTAATATATTCGGTCAATTGACGAATATGTTTTAACTTAGATCCACCCCCTGTTAGTACAATTCCTGCAATGAGTTTCGAGTTTTGCTCTTCGCACCCATAGTTTTTTAGTTCTAAAAATACTTGTTCGAAGATTTCTTGTACACGAGCATTGATAATTTGCGATAATCTTTTAAGCGAAATCTCTTTTGACCCGCGCCCTTTGAGTCCTGGAATAGAAACGATTTCTGTTTCTTTATTTTCTCCTGGCCATGCAGAACCATAACGCTCTTTGAGTAGCTCCGCCTGTCTACCAATAATGGAACATCCGGTTTTGATATCCTCTGAAATTACATTTCCTCCGAACGGAATTACTGAGGTATGTCGGATTACGTTATCCTTGAAAACTGCGATATCTGTTGTTCCTCCTCCTATATCGACAAGTGCTACCCCTGCTTCTTTTTCTTCTGGACTAAGTGCTGCATTAGATGATGCAAGCGGTTCTAAGGTGATACCAGAAAGTCGTAAACCAGCATTTTTCACGCAGCGGGCAATGTTACGAATAGATGCTACTTGACCAATTACTACATGGAAATTAGCTTCTAGACGGCTACCGTACATCCCGATTGGCTCTTCGATTTCATCTTCGTTATCTACTTTATATTCTTGCGGAAGAACATGGATAATTTCTTCGCCTGGTAGCATCACCAATTTATAAACTTGATTAATCAATAAACGTAAATCTTCTTCATCGATGACTTCTTCTGCATTTAGACGAGTTATGTAATCGCTATGTTGTAAACTTCTTATGTGTTGTCCTGCAATTCCTACTGTAACTTCTTCTATTTTGATCCCAGACATTGCTTCTGCTTGCGATACAGCAAGTTTTATAGAGTTAATAGTTTGGGTAATATTGTTCACTACACCACGGTGCACGCCTAGGCTTGGTGCATGACCGTATCCTAGTATTTCGATTTTTCCGTTGTCATTTTTCTTCCCGACTAAAGCGACAATTTTGGTTGTCCCGATGTCTAATCCGACTGCGATTTTACTATTATTCATTTTCGTTTGTTTTGGTTGCCACAACTTGATTTATAAATTTAATACTGATTTTCTTATAATAATCTAATCCTACATTACCGAGGTATTGATCATAAAAAAGTTTCAGATTCTTTAGTTTCTTCTCAAAATTATATAGGGTCCCTAGCTCAATATAATAGTTTCCTTTGTTCACTATTAAATTATACGATCGTTGACCAACTTTTTGTATACCAATGATATGATTTTTTAATAAATTATCGGTGTTAATATATTGTATCAAATCACTCAATCCCACATAGTCTTCTTCTTTTACATCTCCTGCAACCATGATTACTGGTGCAGAATAAACTTTTGAGATGGGCATTCTTTTTCCATCTGTTGTTATATAAAATTCATCTTTTGCAGTGTTTACACGTGCGATTGGCTCTTTTTGTTCTATGTTTACGTGTATGTTGCCATAAATATCTTTGCTTACTTGGGCGGTATCTACGTACGGACTTTCGTTTATTTTCTTTTCCATTTCATACACATCGAGATTACCGATTGGTGTATCCATGATTGGCTGACCGTCTTCTTCTATGATATTTTTCACGATACTATCATTCAAAAAATAATTATTTTTTTGATGTTCGATAATAACTTTCAATGACTCTACTTTTCGGCATGCATTTTTTCTTACCGAAAAACCGACCAAAACACCTAGAATTACTAATCCCAAGAAGACTTTTAATATTTTTAATTTAGTTTTCATTTAGCCATTCTTTTATGGGATTCACTAAGGTATCGATATTTCCAGCGCCTGCAGTGAGCAATATATCAAATTTCTTGGTTTTTAATAGGTCCATTGCTCCTTCTAAACTACAAACTTTTTTTTGGTCTAGCGTAATTTTAGACAATAGCCACTCAGAAGTAACGCCTTCTATCGGGAGTTCTCTTGCTGGATAGATGTCTAATAAAACTAACTCATCTACTGCTGATAGGCTTTCTGCAAATTCGTTTACAAAATCACGTGTTCTTGTATACAAATGTGGTTGAAAAACTAGTAGCAATTTTTTGGTAGGATACAATTCCCTTACCGATTCGATCACTGCTTTCAGTTCGTTTGGATGATGTGCATAATCATCGATATAGATTTTGTCAGTATATTCGAAACGATTGAATCGACGCTTGACACCTTTGAACTCTGCCAATGCTTCGATAATTTTCTTTTCATCGATCCCCATATAATCGGCAACAGCCAAGGCTGCCAATGCATTCTCCATATTATGTCTACCTGGTAATAGAATTCCTACATTGTGAATTTCTTTGGTTGGCGTCTGAACGTCGAATACATAGTGCCCATCTTCTATGCGTACATTTTTTGCTACATAATCAGCCTCTTCTTCTACGCCATAAGTTAAGGAATTTGAGAAATTTAATCCTTTCCGAACAAATAATTTTTCTTCTACAAGTTGTCCAAATTCATGAAAAGATTTTTCTACTTCTTTTCGTTCACCGTATATATCCAAATGATCTGCATCGATAGAAGTAATGATGGCAAGTTTTGGCGACAAGCGTAAGAAAGAACGATCGAACTCGTCGGCTTCTGCAACGGTTACTTCTCCTCCATTCAAGATGATACTAGAATGATAGTTTTCGGCAACTCCACCCAAAAATGCAGTGCTCTTTACCTCTGCAAACTTCAGCACATGCCCTAATATAGATGATGTGGTTGTTTTCCCGTGTGTTCCTGCTACGCCGATGCTGTAGGTGTGTTTGGTGATTTCTCCTAATACCTGAGAACGTTTGAGAACGGTAAAGCTATTTGCTCTGAAATAATTAAGCTCTTGATGATCAGATGGTACTGCAGGAGTATAAATCACTAAGGTATTATTAGGATTAATTTCGGGAGGAATCAACGCAACATTATCTTCGAAGTGGATTTCTATACCTTCATCCATCAAAGTTTTGGTTAATTCAGTTTGAGTTTTGTCGTAGCCCAAAACGTTTTTTCCTAATGATTTGAAATAACGTTCTAAAGCACTCATACCGATTCCTCCTGCACCGATAAAATAATAATATGTATAGTCTAAAACATTCATTATATTAATCCTAATACGATATCTACAATTTCTTTGGTGGCATTTGGTTTTGCCAATTTATTTATATTTTCACCTAAACGTTTTTGTTTCTCTTTATCGTTTGCTAATAACAGAACTTCTGTAACTAAACGTGTTTTGGCTTGTTCGTCGCTCAGCATTAATGCTGCATCAGCTTCTACCAAAGCTTGTGCATTTTTGGTCTGATGATCTTCTGCTGCAGTTGGTAATGGAATCAGTACCACTGATTTCCCAACCATTTCTAGCTCTGATATGGCCATTGCTCCGGCTCGCGATACAATTGTATCAGCTGCTGCATAGGCATCTTGCATATCATAAATAAATTCTGCCAAATGAATCATCGGATAACCATCACCCAATTTTTCTTTAATCGAGTTATAATCTAACTTTCCGGTTTGCCAAATCAACTGAACGCCCGACTGTGCAAGCTGATTGATGTTGGCCAGCCAAGCATTGTTAATTGCTCTAGACCCTTGACTTCCTCCTACACTTAGCACCGTTGGTTTTGTTGGGTCTAAGTGAAATTTACGGATCGATTCTTCTCTATCGGGTAAGTTCTGAAACATATCTACCCGAATCGGATTCCCAGTATAATGAGTTTTCTCTTTCGGGAACTGTGGAATTTCTTCGTACGCTGTGCAAATTGCCGATGCTTTTCTCATCAGTAACTTATTGGTCACACCTGGATACGAATTTTGTTCTTGCAATACATAAGGAATTTTATGTTTACCAACTTCCCATAACATCGGGCCAGAAGCATATCCTCCTGTACCTACTGCAATATCAGGCTGAAATTCTTTTCTTATTTTTTTAGCCAATAAAAGTGATTTCATTAATTTTATCGGGAAATTAACATTAGCCAAAAGATTGCCACGATCGAAACCGACAATTGGCAAACCTTTTATTGTGTACCCTATTTTTGGTACTTTTTCCATCTCCATTCTTCCATCGGCACCGACAAATAATATAGCAGCATCGGGAAGTCGACGTTTGATTTCGTCGGCTATCGCTATCGCAGGGTAAATATGTCCGCCTGTTCCTCCTCCGCTGATTAATATTCTAGGCGATGTCTTCGATGACTTCTTCACTGTTTAATTCTTTTTCTAATTCTATTTCTTCTTTCGATTTGATTTTTGTACTCACACTGAGAATTACTCCAAACGATATACAGGTCATCCACAAGGATGTTCCTCCATAACTTATTAATGGTAGGGGCTGTCCTGTTACAGGAAATAAACTAACGGCTACTGCCATATTAACAAATGCCTGTATGATGATCGGCATCCCCACCGCAAAAACTAAGAGAGTTCCAAAGATAGTATGTATTTTAGTGGCAATTACACAAATTCTATAAAGAATAAATGTAAAAACTCCTATGAGAAACAGGGCTCCGAATAAGCCATATTCTTCCACAATTATTGCGAAAATAAAATCGGATGAGGACTGTGGTAGAGTTTGTTTAAAGACGCTTTTTCCTGGTCCAGCCATTTCTACCAATCCTTTTGCTATTGCAGCTTTTGCACGTAATACTTGGTACCCTTCTACTCCTTCGTCATTAAAAAACTTATTAATTCTAGACATCCAAGTATGTACACGGGTATTGGGAATAAGATCTGGGAAATATAGCGCTATATAGATAAACAATCCTATCAAAATTCCACAAACTAATCCAACACCTAATAAATATTTTGTAGGAAAACCTCCTATAAACAATAGTACACCACACATAAAGAGTAGCATAAGTGCTGTAGATCCATTGGCAGGTAGGATTAATCCTACTACAACCACTATCGGAAGAAATAAATATAGAAAGATATTTTGGAGATTTGGCTGCTTGTTTCTGTTGATGGTAAGGTATCTTGCAATGTAAATTAACAAGGCTTGGGATGCCAAAACCGAAGGCTGAATACCTACCCCAATTCCTGGTATAGATAACCAACGTGCTGCATTAGCTCCCTCTATGGTAGTACCCATTAGGGCTGTGAATAACAAGATGATAGAAGTGATAAAAACTCCAAAAATAGCTATTACACCAAACCATTTATAATCAAATCGTTGTACGAAAAAAATAATCAACAAACCACCTAATAGGAAACCTGCATGTTTTATCATATGAGACAAAACGGTACCCGAACCCACTGTGTACACCAAGTTCGAGCTTGCTGAATAGACAGGTAAAAATGAGAACAAAGCAAGCAAAATAATAAATGCCCACAATGCTTTGTCACCTTTTAGGTTGTTTTGGATAATGTTTCGCATTCGTTTATAATTCTTTTACTTCTTTTTTAAATTGGTTTCCGCGATCTTGGTAACTTGTAAACAAGTCGAAACTTGCACAAGCGGGAGATAACAAAACGGTATCACCTTTTTCACCATACATATAAGCTGCGCGTACTGCGTCTTTCATTGTTTTGGTTTCGGTGATTTTTTCTACAACCCCCGAAAAGGCTTCGATAATTTTATGATTATCAACCCCAAGACAAACTATAGCTTTTACTTTTTTCTTGACAAAAGGCATTAGTTCGCTATAATCATTCCCTTTATCGGTTCCTCCGACAATCCAAATAACAGGATTTTTCATACTTTCTAATGCAAAATAGGTTGCGTTAACGTTGGTTGCTTTACTGTCGTTGATAAATTCTATTCCACCAATTTTCAGTACATTTTCTAGTCGGTGTTCTACCGACTTAAAATCGGATAAGCTACGCTTTATCACATCCTTTCTTATTTTCAAAATATTGGCTGCTGTAGCTGCAGCTAAAGAATTCGACACATTGTGTTTTCCTATCAATCCAAGATCTGCTATTGGCATTAGGAAACTGTTATCATTATCTTTTATTTCGAAAATCTTTTCGTTTGCATACGCTTTCTGTTTTTTATCTTTCATAGAAAAAGATGTTTTATTGGCTTTTATTTTTAGTTCTTTTATTAGCTCGTTAATCTTCTCATCATCTACATTGTACACGAAATATTCTTTATCGGTTTGGTTTTCTGTAATACGAAATTTAGAGTGAGCATACTTATCAAAATTATTCTCGTACCGATCTAAGTGATCAGGTGTAATATTTAGTATTATTGCGATATAAGGCTTGAAAAATCGAATGTCATCCAACTGAAAACTACTGATTTCTATCACATAATACTCATGAGGATCTTCTGCGACTAATTGCGCAAAACTTTTCCCGATATTTCCGCACAAGCCTACATCTAGACCTGCTTCTTTCATGATATGATACATGAGCGAAGTGGTCGTAGTCTTTCCGTTACTCCCGGTAATGGCTATTATTTTAGATTCGGTGAATCTCGAGGCAAATTCGATTTCAGAAATCACTTCTATTTGCTTGGCTTTTAGGGCCATTATCAAAGGTACGTTTTCTGGGATTCCTGGACTTTTTACCACTAAGTCTGCCGACATTATTTTTGCTTCGGTATGATGAGCAAACTCATATTCTATTTGATGTTCATCCAATATTCTCTTATAGTTATCTTTTAGCACTCCTCGGTCTGACAAGAAAACCTGATAACCTTCTTTTTTTCCCAAGATTGCTGCGCCAACCCCGCTCTCTCCTCCACCTAATATTACCAACTTTTTCATTATCTTATTTTTAGAGTGATGATGGCAACAATCGCTAAGAAAATTCCTACGATGATGGCACGGTTAACTATTTTACTTTCGTGATAACCCAATTTCTGGAAATGGTGATGCAATGGGGACATCAGAAAGATTCTTCTTCCTTCTCCGTACTTTCGTTTGGTATATTTGAAGTAGGACACCTGCATCATCACTGATAAGCTTTCTGCAAAGAAAATTCCGCACAATACTGGCAGCATCAATTCTTTTCTGACTATTAGTGCCAAAACAGCAATCAGCCCACCAATAGTTAAACTACCTGTATCGCCCATAAACACTTGGGCTGGATAGGTATTGTACCATAGAAAACCTATTAAACCTCCGATAAAAGCACCGCAGAAAATGAGTACTTCTTCTGATCGTGGAATAAACATAATGTTGAGATAATCGGCAAATACGATATTCCCAGATACAAATACAAAAAGTGATAGAGCCAAGACTATTACAGATGAAGTTCCTGCGGCCAAGCCGTCGATTCCGTCGGTAAGATTTGCCCCATTTGATACGGCTGTTATAATAAAAATAACTGCAAAAACGAACACAAATAGAACCACCCAAGAATATTGCTCTTTCTGATGGTCGTCTAGAAAGAACAGAATATCTCCATAGTTGAACTCGTTACCTTTGAGGAATGGAACAGTTGTATCTAAGCTTTTTTCTTCTTCGCCAAAGCGGACTATTTGATAACTATTCTCTAAATGTTCGGTTTTATTTTCTTGATGTTTCACTGTTACTTGAGGACTGAAATACAGGGTTAATCCTACTAAAACCCCTAAACCTACCTGTCCGAGTATCTTAAATTTACCTTTTAGTCCTTCTTTATTTTTTTTGAAGACTTTGATATAATCGTCTATAAAACCAATCACTCCAAGCCAAAGCGTAGAGATAAGCAACAGGATGATATAAATATTTTCGAGTTTTGCGAACAACAAAGTCGGGACGATAATCGCCAATATAATGATGATACCACCCATTGTTGGCGTTCCTGTTTTTTCTTTTTGTCCGGTCAATCCCAAATCGCGAACGATCTCTCCCATTTGTTCTCTACGTAGATAATTGATGATTTTTTTCCCATAGAATAAACTTATCACCATTGCCAACAAAACCGCACAGGCAGCTCTAAATGAGGTGTACTGAAAAATCCTTGCTCCAGGAAAATGGTATTGTTCATGTAAAAAATCAAATAAATAGTATAACATATTATTTATTTAGTTGGTGACTTAATTCTTTTGCAACTTCTACATCCGAGAAGTGATTTCTTACTCCGTTTATTTCTTGATAGGTTTCGTGACCTTTTCCTGCAATAAGAATAATGTCGTGTTTCTGACTCATTTTCAGTGCAGTTTTTATTGCTTCCTTCCGATCCGTAATTTTCAATGTTTTATTATAAAACTGTGGCTCTACTCCGGCTTCCATATCGGCCAAAATGGCTTCAGGATTTTCGGTACGAGGATTATCTGACGTAAAAATTGCTAAATCTGATTTTCGAGCTGCAATATCGGCCATTTCTGGTCGTTTTGTTTTATCGCGATCACCTCCGCACCCTACCACGGTTATCAATTGCTCGTTTTTGGTGCGTATCCCCTCTATCGTATCCAATACATTCTCTAGCGCGTCTGGTGTATGTGCATAATCGACTATTATTACACGATCGCCTTGAGTATGAAAAGTCTGGAAACGTCCTTCTACACTCCCCAAAACACTCAAAATCGTTAAGACCTCTGTATCCTCTTGCCCCAACAAATGTGCAATACCGTATACCAACAAAAGGTTATACGCGTTGAATTGCCCTATCAGGTTGGTCCAAAATTCTTGCTGATTAAAATTGAGCAGCATTCCATCAAATCGAGATTCTAGGATTTTACCTTTAAATTCAGCATCGCCCTTTAACGTAAAGAAATGTTTACTTGCTACAGTATTTTGTAACATTACACGGCCATTTCTATCATCCAAATTCACCAAAGCTTTTGTTGAAGCCGGTAATTCATCAAAGAATTTCTTTTTCGCTTGAATATAATTTTGGAAAGTGATATGATAATCTAGATGATCGTGCGTTATATTGGTAAAAGCCGCCACCCGAAAGTATAAACCAGCTATTCTATTTTGTACAATACCGTGCGAACTAACTTCCATAAAAGCATATTCACACCCTTTATCTACCGCTTGACGGAATATTCTGTTCAGGGTTACTATATCTGGTGTTGTATTTTGGGTAGGAATGATGTCACCATCTACAACTATCTGAATAGTTGATACCAATACCGAAGCATACCCTAATTTGGTAAAAAGCTCATACAGCAAACTTGTTGTGGTTGTTTTCCCATTGGTACCTGTAATGCCCACCAATTGCAAGTTTTTGGTAGGATTATCGTAATAATTAGAAGCCATCACGCCTAGAGCTATTGAGGCATCTTCCACCAAAACATAAACTATATTTTCTTTTTGTATCTCTGGAAGAACTTCGCACACGATTACCGACACTCCTATCTCTGTAACTTGTTCTATATACGAATGTCCATCGGTTTGCGTTCCTTTTATTGCGACAAAAACATCCCCCTTTTTAGCTTTTCGCGAATCGAAAATTAATTCACCAACAAGCACACCTTCGGCATCACCAATAGTTTTGATGATGGAAAGGTTAGTTAAGATGGTTGTTAGTTGTTTCATTATTTTAATACTAAATAAATCGTTTCACCTTTTTTGAACTTTGTACCATTCGGTAGAGACTGGCTAGTAACTTTTCCGATTCCGGTATAGCGAACATCGAGTCCTAGATTTTCTAACGTTGGAATTACCTCACTTCCAGAATATCCTACCACATTTGGCACTATTTTTTTCGACATATCCACATTCAGTTTTAATGAATTTGCCAATTGAGTTGTTAGATTTTTACCATTGGAATTAGGCTGTACACTTTTTGGTGTTTTCGAATACACCCAGTCAGAAATACGTTTAAAAACAGGTGCTGTCACTCGCCCTCCGTAATATCCTTTGCTTCTGTCGGGCTTATGAATAACGACAATAGAAGAATATTTCGGATTATCTGCTGGGAAATATCCAGCAAAAGATGCTCTGTATTGCATTGGTTGATTTTTTAGCCAATACTCTACTCTTGCTGTTCCTGTTTTCCCTGCTATAGAATAATTTTCGGTAAAAATATTTGCAGCTGTACCTCCTTGCTCCACGGCACCTGTCAACATATGCTGCATAGCACGCACATTCTCTAAGCTAGAAATTCTTTCGACTAGAATTTCGGGTTCATATACTATTTCGGGCTCTCCTTTTCTCACTACCTTATCCATAAAAAGAGGTTTCAGCATTACCCCATCATTTGCAATTGCATTATAAAATGTTAGAATCTGAATTGGAGTCATTCGAAATCCATAACCATATGCCATCACCGGTAGCGTTACTTTACTCCAAGTAGGATCTTTTGGCCCGATGATTCTCGGCTCTGCTTCTCCAGGAATATCAACACCTAGTGATTTGTCCAATTTCCATTCGTGCAGTTTTTTCAAGAATTTCTCTGGCTCTGCACCGTAAGCATTATTGATTAATTTCGCTGTTCCGATATTTGATGATTTTTTTATTACTCCATCCACAGTCAGGGTTCCATATCCACGGCTATCAGTAATAGTTCTGTTATATAGTCGGTAAGATCCATTTCCTACTACCACTGTAGATTCTGCATTGAAGTACCCATCATCCATACCGGCCAATATAGAAACCGGCTTGAAGGTTGAGCCAGGCTCAGCTGCTTCCCCAACAGCATAGTTATACACATCTAGATAAGATCCATCTTGCATACGAGACAGATTGACGATTGCTCGTATTTTTCCGGTACTTACCTCCATCACTACTACACATCCGTGTTCTGCATTATATTCCGCCAACTGATCGTGCAAAGCATCGTAAGCTATCATTTGTAAATCAGCATCGATAGTAGTATAAACAGAAGATCCTGGAATCGGTTCTTGCTCCCAGTTTTTAAAAGGTTTCCAAGTTCCATTCCCCATTTTCTGCTCCATCCGAATACCTTCACGCCCTTTCAGTAGACTACTGTAAGCACCTTCTAATCCGGTTTTGCCACGTGCATCATCAAACCCAATAGTCCTTGCTCCGACATCGCGCACAATAAGTTCTCGTTTATTTTCTGTTTCGTGAATAAATCCACCTTTTATTTGCCCTTTATTGAAAATTGGAAAACTTTTGATTCGCTGGTATTGTTCGTAATCGAGATTTTTCACCAAACGCATGTATCGATTACCTTTTTTTCTTTCTTCTCTAAAACGTTTTTCATACTCTGCTGCAGGTTTACCAAACATGATAGAAAGTGAATCAGACAGTGCTTTTATTTCTGTTTCAAACAAGTCATCTTTTATGGTTTTTAAATCCACAAAAACATTATGTTTTGTTACCGTAGTTGCCAACAAAGCTCCGTTCGATGCATACAAGTTTCCTCTTTCCGCTTCTTCTGTCGCCAATCGGAAGTTGTTTTCTTGTGCAAACTCATCGAGCTCGTCTCCCTCTACTAGCTTTATACGCAACATAGCAACAACTATGAGCACAGCCCAAATAACCATTAGAAAGGCAATAAACCAACCACGTAAAAGCGCAGTATTTCTATTCTTCAACATAGACTTTCTCGATTAACACATAAGGTTGCGAACTTGGCAACTCTAAGCCTAATTGCTGTGTATGCGAAATAATAGACGACTCTAGCTGTAGCTGCATCAACTCACTATGCTTATCTGTATACTGAGTTTTCAGATCGCTTACCGAATTTTTCAGCTCTGCAATACGCACTACTTTTTTGTCTACCGAATGCGCACTGGTAATACTAATAAAAGCTAAGCCCACTAGAAACAACATGAATTTCCAGTTTTGCCCCGCAGTATCGTTAGTCAAAAACTCTCCACGTAAAAAGCCTGCAAAAGTTTTCTTTTTTACTTTTGTATTTTTTCTTTTCTTGGCCATGATTAGTATTTTACAGCAATCCTCATTTTCGCACTTCTCGCTCTCGAATTTTCTTCGATCTCTTTTTCACTTGGCACAATCACTTTTGACTGTAATGGTTTGAAGGGCGCTGACCAATTCCCGTAGATATCGCGCTCTGGCTCACCTTCAAACACGCCATTTCTCATATACCTCTTCACCAAACGATCTTCTAATGAATGATACGAAATCACTACTAAACGACCCTCTGGACGAACTATCTCTCCCGACTGCAACAGCATTTCGCGTAAGGCAGCCATCTCATCATTCACCTCTATTCGCAAAGCCTGAAAAACTTGCGCAAAGAATTTATTTTCTTTGTTTTTGGGTATAAATGAAAAGATATCTTTTAAATGTTCTATAGTTTCAATCGACTGATTATTTCTTGCTTTAATAATTTCAGACGCCAATCGACGCGAGCCTTTTAACTCTCCGTAATTGTAGAAAATATCAGCCAATTGGTCTTCATCATACTCATTTACGATGTTTTTTGCCGATAACGATGAATTGATATTCATGCGCATATCGAGTTCACCGTCGAAACGAATAGAAAACCCTCTCTCGGGCGTATCAAATTGATGAGAAGAAACACCTAAATCGGCCAAAATCCCATCGACTTGTTTCACCCCACGAAAGCGTAAATTATTTTTCAGATAACGAAAGTTTTGATCTATCAACTCGAAACGTTCGTCTTCTATTTTATTTTGTTTTGCATCCTCATCCTGATCAAAAGCATACAAACGACCGTTATCGTCTAAGCGAGAGAGAATTTCGCTCGAGTGTCCACCACCCCCAAAAGTACAATCAACATAAACACCTGAAGGATTTACGACCAATGCATCTACACTTTCTTGTAAAAGAACTGGATTATGATAACTCGAATTCATCATTTTGATTTCCCATTACCTCTTCAGCTAAATCTGCAAAACTCTCAAAGTCTGCAGAAACTACTTTTTCATACTCCTCCTTATCCCACACTTCGATAACATCGATATTGAGCACCAAAACAACATCTTTATCAATCTTAGCGAAGCCGATCAAATCTTTCGAAAGCTGAAGCCTACTATTTGCATCAACCTCAACCTCTCTTACTCCCGCTGTAAAACGACGAATAAACTCGTCGTTTTTTCTTATAAAACGATTAAGCTTATTGATTTTCGCCATCTTGGCTCTAAACTCAGCTATCGGATGAATCTCTAAACACTGCTGAAAAATAGCACGTTTCAGCACAAAGCCATCTTCCATCACCTCTGCAAGTTGCTTCTTAACTCCTGCTGGTAATGGCAAGCGACCTTTGGCGTCAACTTTACATTCATATGTCCCGAAAAGAGAATTCATCAATATTTTTTTCAAAAATAGAAAATATTTTACCACAATTTACCATTTTTTACCACATTGTTGATAACTTTTTCCACTTTATCTGAAAATAGTTTAGTACAAAGTAACTTTTTAACTGTATTGATTTCTTCTGTAAGTATGATATCTTCAATAAAAATGGACTAAAAAACTGATTTTTAATTTTTTAAAAAACTTTCGGGGTAAAGACATTTTTTTAAACGATTTGTTTTTTTTGGAAATTAAAATTAAATTTTCATCATATCGTGATTATTTTTTTTGCTTGAAGAAATTCTTAAAAACAGCAGTAAAATAAAACTACTGGTTATTAAAACAGCTTTTTTCTTAACATTTCATTCATATAATAATAAATGTTGTAAATTTGCTGACTTAACGAGATTATACGCATGTCATTTAGCTTAAAACAAAAAGACAATTTCTCCTTCATAGAAATAGGTAAAGGAATACCAATCGCACTATTGCATGGTTTGATGGGAGAGTTAAGTAATTTTAGTGCTTTAACGGATTATTTTTCTAAAAAAGGGTATCGGGTATTTGCTCCAGAATTACCTCTCTATACTTTAGCTCCTAATGAAACGCGTGTAAAAAACATCGCAAAATTTGTTCATGAGTTTATAGAAAAAATAATTGGCGAGCCAGTAGTTTTGGTAGGAAATTCTTTGGGCGGTCATGTAGGCTTAGTGGTTTGCAAACATCATCCAAAAAGTGTTCGTGCACTTTGCCTAACGGGGAGCTCTGGATTATACGAGAAGTCATTCGGAGAAACTTATCCAAAAAGAGGTGATTACGATTATGTAAAACGAAAAACAGAGGAGGTTTTTTATGATCCTTCTGTTGCGACAAAACAAATCGTAGATGATGTTTTTGATACGGTAAATGACCGAAACAAAGCCATTAAAACTTTATATATTGCGCGCGATGCGATCCATTACAACATGAAGGATGATTTGCAAAACTTCTTGATGCCTGTTTGCCTTATTTGGGGAAAACAAGACAATGTAACCCCCCCTGAAGTAGCAATAGAATTTCATGAGGGCTTACCAAATTCTGATTTGTATTGGATAGACAAGTGCGGTCACGCTCCGATGATGGAACACCCCGAAAAATTTAATGAAATTTTACATGAGTGGTTAATAAAAGTAGGTATTACCGCTCCTCAACAATAAAAAACATGAGTGTACAAAGTGCCGAATTTATTAAAAGTGCGCAAACTTACAAAGATTGTCCTAAACCAGATTTACCAGAATATGCTTTTATTGGACGATCGAACGTAGGGAAATCATCGTTAATAAACATGTTAACCAATAAACGAGATTTGGCAAAGACATCGGGCACGCCTGGTAAAACTCAGCTTCTCAATACCTTTTTAATCAACAGCAATTGGTATTTGACCGATTTGCCTGGATATGGCTATGCGAAAGTTTCGAAAACGCACCGAGCTGGATTCGAACGGATGATTTATGATTACTTAGAGTTTCGCACGAATTTGGTCTGTACTTTTGTTTTAGTTGATAGCCGGCATGAGCCTCAAAAAAACGATTTGAAATTCATGGAATGGCTCGGACATAAACAAATACCGTTCGCGATTATTTTTACCAAATTGGATAAATTATCGAGTGCAAAGTTTCAGAAAAATCTCAATACATATAAACGAGAATTACTCAAAACCTGGGAAGATTTACCCATGATTTTCGCTACCTCATCAAGTAGTTTTATCGGAAGGAACGAATTGCTCGATTATATCAACACTCTTACCGAACAATTGAAAGACGAGTTTAACAACAAATAATTCGTCTATATCTAATCTGCAAAATCAATCGATCAGAAATTTTTCTATTGCCAATCGATAACCATCCAATCCCTTACCCGAAATTATATCTACACAGTTTTCGCCCGTTACGCTTATTTTTCTAAAATCCTCACGTGCATAAATATCAGAAATATGCACTTCTATTACGGGCGTTCTTATGGCTTTTATCGCATCGGCTATGGCATACGAATAATGCGTATAAGCTGCCGCATTGAGAACAATTCCATCATACAGAAAACCTACTTCGTGTAGCTTATCGATTACATCTCCTTCGTGATTCGATTGATAATATTGCAAAGAAATATTGGGAAATTGATGTTTCAACGTATCGAAAAAATATTCAAAGGATTGGCGCCCATAAATTTCGGGTTCTCGAATACCTAATAAATTGAGATTTGGACCGTTAATAATCTGAATTGTCTTCATCTTTTTTTTTCACAAATTACTTCTTTTTCTAATAAATTTTACTTGCAATATTAATTATTTAAATTAATTCTAAATAATATGTGAAATGTAAAATTTTTTTACGATATTTGCTTTTTATTTAGTCTTATTATAAATAGTAACATGAAAAAAATAATTTTACTCGGCTGCACTTTGACTTTTATGATAGCGTGCAATTCGGAAACTAAAACAGAGGATACACAAAAAACAACCATAGAAAAAACAAAATCGATGAATACAGAGCGAATAGTTTCGCTCAACGGATCGGTTACAGAAACCTTGGCACTTCTCGGTAAAGGAGGAAACATTGTTGGTGTTGACATCACGAGTACATTTCCGCAAAACATTAAAGAACAGGCAGCAAATCTTGGACATGTATCGAGTATTTCGGCCGAATCGATTCTTGCCTTGAAACCAACTTTGGTCTATGCAACAAGCAAAGAAATGAAACCAGAATTACAGAAACAATTAGAGCAAGCCAAGGTTACCGTCCGTTTAATCGACCAGCCAATGGCAGCAGATGAAACCAAAAAAATGATTGCAACGATTGCCACAGATATGCATTCATCTAATTATGAAAAATATCTAACCGAAATAGACAAAAAAATTCAACAAGTAAAACCCGTAGACCAAAAACCAAAAGTCTTATTTATCTATGCGCGTGGAGCAGGAAATCTCATGATTGCCGGACAGAAAACTCCAATAGAAAACATAATAGAAATGGCTGGCGGCATCAACGCGGTGAACAACATAGAAGATTATAAACCTTTGACTCCTGAAGCGCTGATTAATGCAAATCCTGACTATATCTTACTTTTTGATCGAGGCCTACAAAGTTTAGGTGGCAAAGAAGGGGTACTAAAAATAGAAGGAGTCTCGGCAACCAATGCGGGAAAAAAGATGAATATCATTTCTATGGATGGGCAGCTTTTATCAGGATTTGGACCTAGATTAGGCGAGGCTACCTTGCAATTAAATCAGTTATTACAAGGAAAGTAAAATCGGATAATGGTAATTTAAAGTAAAATGCAGAAAAAGCTAAGGTTTTACATATTTTCTTTTGGTCTGTTCACGATTCTCATCTCTATCACAGCTTTGTTTATTGGTGTCTATCAATTCAATACCCCAATCACAGAACACTTTAAGAATATTATTCTAATGAAAAAGATTACCGATGAAAGTGATGCTTATGTATTGTTCGATTTACGTTTACCCCGAATATTAATGGCGATTTTGGTAGGTAGTGGTTTGGCTGTTACCGGCACCTGTTTACAAGGAATTTTTAAAAATCCATTGGCTTCCCCAGACCTTATCGGAATTACATCGGGTTCTATTCTATTTGCGGCAATAACGATTGTATTAGGCCATCATTTATACGCCTTTTTACCAAAATTTGTACATTATTTTCTACTAAGCATCATGGCATTCATTGGTGCTTTGCTTACCATTTGGTTAGTGTATAAAATTTCTACCAAAAACGGACAAACCAATATTTCGTTACTTTTGCTTTCGGGTGTTGCCATTTCTGCGCTTTGCGGTGCTGGTACAGGTTTACTCACCTATTTATCTACAGAAGAAGAACTAAGAAACCTTACATTTTGGACTCTCGGAAGTTTAGCAGCGGCTAATTGGTACTCGATCGCAATTCTGAGTACAATTCTATTTTTCAGCTTTCTATTTCTCCTATCAAAAGGCAAAACCCTAAATACAATGCTATTAGGAGAAAAAAATGCGACACACATTGGGATTGATATCGAGCAGTCTAAAAAACAAATTATCTTATTTTCTGCTTTGATTGTCGGAAGCATTGTATCTTTCACCGGTACAATAGGATTTGTTGGTTTAATAATTCCGTACATTTTACGCCTAATATTTCATTCTAATTTCACCTATATGCTACCGTTATCTGCAATCTTAGGAGCATCTCTGGTGATTATTGCCGACACATTGAGTAGAACAATTGTAGCACCAGCCGAGATACCGATTGGGATTTTAACCTCGTTGATGGGAGCGCCCGTTTTTATTTCTATATTGATACAATACAAAAAAAGCTTATCATGATTCGTGCAGAACAAATACGTTTTCCCTCCAAAACAGCTGTCATTCTAAAGAATATAAAATTCCGTGCAGAAAAGGGGAAATTTATTGCGATTATCGGACCGAATGGCGCAGGCAAAAGTTCTTTATTGAATTATTTAGCAAATGAAATCGATCCGAAGATAAACCGTACGTGTTTCAAAGGAAAAAACTACCGAGAATGGTGCCGAAAAGAATTGGCGTGCCAAAAAGCAAAATTTTCTCAACAACAACAAAACGACATCCCTTTGCGAGTAAAAGATATTTTACTAATGGGTCGTTATCCGTATTTTCATTATCAACCCCAAAAAACCGATTGGGAAGCAACAAAAATATGGATGGAAAAAACAGAAATTTCTCATCTAGAAAACCGTGATTACAATCAACTTTCGGGAGGAGAAAAACAACGTGTTCATTTGGCGAGAATTTTTGCTCAGGTAGAAAATAAAGCTCAAGAAAAATTAGTATTTTTAGATGAACCCTTGAACAACTTAGACATTGCTCATCAATTCAAAATCTTACAAACAATCAAAGATTTTACACAAAATAACAATACGGCAATTACGGTTCTACACGACCTTAATCTTACAGCACAGTTTGCAGATGAAGTAGTATTGATGCAAAACGGAAAAATAAAAATGTACGATTCTCCGGAAAATGTTTTCCAAGAAAAAATCATTGAAAATGTTTATCAATTTCCATGTAAAATAATTTCTAACCCAATAACCAATAGACCCTATATCGTCTTTGGATAAAAAAATAGAATAGTATGAATTCAACCTTATTACACGAAAAATGGGATTTGCTAAGGAAAGAGCAACCCAATTTACGAATCAGAAATGCAGCCAACACGCTCGGAGTAAGCGAAGTAGAACTACTTTGTTTGCAACTAGGAAAAGGAGTTACTCGCCTAGAACCTAAATTTTCTGACCTTTTACAAGCTGTAGAATCTCTCGGGAAAGTAATGGCACTTACTCGAAACGACGAAGCTGTACACGAACGAAAAGGTGTTTATCTAAATCCAGATTTCAGCTCTCCACATGCTCAACTTTTTGTTGGCGAGGATATTGATTTGAGAATTTTTTCTTCATTCTGGCAAAGTGCTTATGCAGTTATTGAACCCACAAAAAATGGAGACAGAAGGAGTTTACAATTCTTTGGCAAAGATGGATCGGCTGTGCATAAAATATATCTTACCCCACAAAGCAATGTAGTCGCATTTGACTCTTTGGTAGAGAAATATAAAAATCAGGACCAGAGCTCGGTTGAAAAAATAAATTATCAAGAAGAAATAACTGAAGAAAAAGATGATAAAGAAATCGATGTGGCTGCTTTTCAGAAAGATTGGCTCGACCTTAAAGATACTCATGATTTTTTTATGATGCTAAAAAAACATGGCGTAAGTAGAACACAAGCTATGCGCTTGGCACCGTCGGATTATCATGCACACAAAATCGAATCGAATAAAATTGTAGAGGCCCTAGAAAAAGTTGCGAACAATCAGACTCCCATCATGGTTTTCATCGGAAACAAAGGAATGATCCAAATTCATACAGGCCCAATAAAGAAATTAATGTGGCATGACCAATGGTACAATATAATGGATGCTGATTTTAATATGCATTTGGCGATGGACAAAATCGATAATACTTGGATTGTTCGTAAACCGACCGAAGATGGTGTAGTAACATCGATCGAAGCCTTTAACAAAAAAGGTGAATTGATTGTTCAGTTTTTCGGAAAAAGAAAACCAGGAGTTCCCGAATTAGAGCAATGGCAACAAGTTATTGCAGAATTGTAAGCTCCCTTATTTAATTTATTGTTTTTCTTAACCCGATTCTTATAAGAAAGAATCGGGTTTATTATTTTTTCAGTTAGCAAATCACCATACAAAAAAAGGTTGCCTAAAAGACAACCTTCTTAAGATAGATATAAAATACAGAAATTATCGCAGAGCGATTTTTTTCGATTTTTTGATGCCGTTGCTTTCTATATTCACGATATATATACCAGATCCTAACTTGGATAAATTGATTTTTTTGGTCGTAAATTGTGCGCTCGGACGATAACTTTCTTGATGCACTATTTGTCCATTAAGATTGAACACACTAATCAGCATATTTTCGTTGGTAGAGAATTGTCCATTAAAAACAACCTGAATTGTTTTCGGCTCGCTCTGAATTGTATATACATCAAAGTTGCTGGTTCGGATGTCAGAGATACTTAATGAGCTGGTAACATCTTCATAATCGAAGGTGATTTTCCCGGTAGAGCTTCCTTCGAAACCAGTAAAATTCAGTCGATATATCCTGTTGGTATTGGTGTTTTTGATAAAATAGTTTAGGTTGGATAAACTGTAAGTAGACCCGTTAAAGGTTTTCCAATCGTACCCAATCGAATTTATTTCCGCCTTGTACGCATCGTCATCACTAGGATTTCCTGCTTCTGTTTTGGCTACTTTCACCAAATCTGATTGTAAAATTCCGGTAACAGGATACATTATAGTCCCACCTTCGTATGGTAGTGGGGTTTGGTATTTTGTAAACTTCATCTCCCATTTGTCCTGTTCTGCCTCTGCATTTACAATTTGTTTTGTAGACAGATTATAATAGTTGAAAATACGATTTTGGGATGTATTTTGCTCGATATTTACACGCTCATCGGCAGACCATGTGCCATTTTCCCACTTAGAAAAAGTGAAAGTATAAGTCCCATAAGCCAATTTATCGATGCGCAATTTTATATAATCACCGTTATCATACTTCAAAACAAAAATTATTTTACCGTTGACATGATGCGTTACCATGTCATATTCTCCCCAACCGTAGGTTGCAGAACCATGATTGAAAGCACCTTCGTCCCACTTTTCGACGCTATTATAGAGGGGAACCCAAGTACTTTCATTGCTTGGTGAGATCGAATTCCAATCGCTAAAAGAATTAGAAGCTTCGAAAACCTGAATACCTTTTGTATCATTTACTCGAATTCCTAAACCATACATAGATTTTCTAAAAAAAGCTAAATCCCATTCTTGTCGATTCACCTCGAATTGTGTCTGATTTTCTAAGCCAAAATATACATCATTTTGATAGGCTTGCCCCATCGAAATTTCACCTTGGATTATTTGAGCTTGCAAGCTAAGCCCTATCAAAAATGTTGTACTAAATAGAGTAAACTTTTTATTCATGATTACAATTTTTATTATTTATTTTTTTGTTTTTAACTATTTATATTATGGTATAAGTTGATATTCTAAACGTGGATATCCTCTTTCTCCTGATGTATTTTTTAGGTTGAGCATTCGTAGTTTATAGAAATAACCTTCTGTGTCTTTTAGGATAAAGAATCGATTTTTGATTACAGTTCCTTCAAAAACATTTCGCCAATTGCTTCCGATAGTTCGTATATCTTTATCGAATTTTGATGCATCAATCATCGATTTTGAAAAACTAGAGAAAGTCTGATCCTTGGTTTCGGTCACCATATACACTTCTACGCTACCCAAGCGATTATGAACGATGAAGTCAGAGTTCCCATATGACCCACTGCCTTCGATGAGCGTGGTAAAAACTGTAAAACCAATATCCCACTTGGTAGATTCTGGTTGAGCTTCTACTAGTTTATGCTCTTGTAGATTGACAAAGCTAAAATTGGCTCGTGAATTTTTTGAGATTACGATTTCTCGATGAGTTGTTTCATTTAATTTGGCATATTGTAGCAGATAATTTCCATTTCTTTTCAATACTCTAATTTTCATCCAACCTCTGTGATCTCCTGCGATTGCCACAGAACCTATTGCAGGTGTTATACTCCCTACCTCATAACCTAGATTGATTAGATAGACACTATTTTCGTCATCATTATCAGCTATTTCTGCAATGGCGGTTTGGTTTATGTCACCAGAAGGATGATCGATATATGCAGCATTTTGTGCATCGAAAGTTCCTACAGCAACTTGCGGAAAGAAAATCTTTACTTGATCTTCTGTTACTTGATCTATATCATAAACCAATAACTTTTTCGCTGCCATATAAATAGATCCGTTGAGGATGACACGAAATTCATTCCCGGTATAAAAACCAAAATCCCACTGATCTCGTCTAACTTCGAACATTTTCTCTTCACTGAGGTCGATATACACTTGGTTTGGTTCATTTGGTCCACCAACATTCGGCGCAAGCGTTGCTCCGATTGATGCCTCGAAAGAAATTGTCAATTGCGTATATCCTTGTATAGAATATGCCTCATCGGATTCGATAGTTTTTATTTTGAATTGAATTCTTTTATCTGCACGATCAAACGGATAAATAAGATTGGTAAAAGAAAAACTCAACCGATTAGCATCTTTCTCATAGGGCAAACGAATTTGTTTGTTTTGTGCTTTTGGAGTTGTGGTGTAATCATTGTCATATTCGGCATTTTCATCAACTATTTCTATAATTACTACGCCGTTTTGCGATGCAGGTTTAGAGAAGTCCAACTCAATTTTTTGTTCATTTTGGATGTTCGAATAGTTGAGTGATTGATTGGCAAAAGCAATCACAAATGGCTGAGACAATGGTTGTTCATCGTCTACGCAAGACGAGAAAAATAAAACTGAAAAAAAAGAGAGTATCCAAAAATATTTAGACATAATTAATTGTATTTCAGATTATAAAGAAATTTTATAAAATAAGAACGTCCATATCCTAACATCATCCTACTGTTGGCTAACGCATGCCCGTTTGCCCCTTGTGTCGTATTACGAATGGTTTTTACGTCGAACAAATTTCTTGAACCAAGCACTAATTCTATTCTATTATCGAATAGTCTTTGACGAATAGATGCATCCATCCAACTATACGAGTCTTGTACACCTTTCACATACTCTGTTTGCTGATCCAATTGACTTTGTTCTCGATACAATTCTTGTTTACCATTGTATTTATAGAAAAAAGAAAAAGTAGTTTTGGTTGATGGTATCAGAAAAGAAGCATTAAGGTTGAAGTTTGTTGAATAAAAATATTTTTCATCAACATTTGCTTCTTCAGCTAAATTTTGTTTTATACCGGTTAATGAAATTCCTGCGCCGAACTGTAAGGTTTTCCATTTCCAATCCGAACTATAAGTTAGCCCTTGCGTATCATACTTATCTACATTGATATATTTGTACTTTAGCGGTGATAAACTCAAAGCCATAAGTTCTATTTTATCGCGTAAATGAATTTTCCAGGCAGAAAATTTTTGTTCATAAGAAGAGTTTTCCCAATACCATTTTTTTTTCAGATGCAAGAAAAGAGAACTTCCTTTTTCGGGTTTCAAGTCTGGATTTCCCTGCAAGTCGTGGTTAACATCTACAAAGTAAGTAAACAGCTCGTCAAAATCGGGCGTTCTTGGCGATGTTCCAGCAATCACTCTCAACTCAAAATCTTTAGGCAAGAGAATCTTAGTACTTAAACTTGCCGCGTGCTGGGTATCGAATAAGTTAGAAAGCATGACTCTGTATCCCGGCCGCACAGAGAATTTTGGAGAAAAATTTATTTCGGAAGATGCAAAAAAGTCATACGAACTTACCTGACGATCAATCGGATTGGCATAGATATCTTTGCGTTGTGCTGCTTTCCCGAATATTGTATTGATTTCATAACCAAACTGAAAGTCGAATATCCGTCCCGTCACAACATTGCTAATCGTGGCTTTAGAGTAGATTGTTTCTCGGCTATCGAAGGTAGAAGTGCGCACATCGTTTTCGGTCTGTGAAGCAATTTGGTATTGATAGTTTTTTTGTTGCCTTCGTTGGTTTTGGTAGGACAAACTCGCATCGTATTGCCACTCATCCGAAATATTTCCATTTGCATTGAATAAATTGTACCAACGTTGCGTCTTGAATTCGGTGTCTTCTGCAAGAGCGTTATTGGTTGCTGTTGAAGGCTGTTCGTGCAGTTGTACTACTGGATTATAATAGTTTGTTTTTTCATTGAAGTATTCGAGTCGATAAAAAAACTGATGAGCTGCAGTAGCATACCTCATCAAAAACTTACTGCCATTTTGTTCTTTTGGTAGCCAAGAGTAACCTCTTTCCCCATTGTTTTCGGCATGATGTTTTCCTTTTTTTTCATCCCAAAAACCTTTAAAATCATTTCGATTGAAATTAAATTCCGTATACCATCTAGGACTGATGGTGTGTCCAATTTTCAGTGATTGTATATGTCGCCCTTTATTTTTCAGATTATATTCATCGTTCACAGTTTCTTCTTGTACAAATGCAGAAATGTCGACCTTACCTCTCGCATTCTTTCGGGTAATAATATTGATAACTCCTGCCAATGCATTGGCACCATAATCCACTCCCATAGCACCTTCTACAATTTCTATCTGTAGAATATCATCTAAATGAAGCTGTGTCAAATCGGTATGATTTCCTAAACCTTCGTCGTTGAGCAGTGGAATATTATCGACCAATACTTTGAAATACTGCCCACCCATCCCGAACATGCTTACCGATGATTTCCCAGTATTTGGACTACTTATCACGGTGAGATTGAGTGTTTGATTGAGCACATCGGCCAAGTTATTAGCAGCTAAACGATCAATCACATCTCGGTTGAGTACTTTTACTTCATAGATCGATTTCTTTACCGATTGTTTGTTGTATTGTCCAGACACGATGATTTGTTCTAATTCTATTGGGTTAGAGATAATAGAATCTTTGGTCTGAGCAAAAGTAGCCTGAAACACAACTCCCGATATAAACAAAAACAGAAACCTCATGCGTAATTATTTAGAATTAGTCTACATAAATTTTGACAAATATAATGTTATTTTTAATAATTCTAAATAAAAATTACGAAAAATGTTTTTTTAGAAAAAAAATAGCTCAACTATTTATAGCTGAGCTAGTTTTTATTGATGTCTTTAACCGTGTTAATACTTATTCTTCCAGCGTGCTTTCATTATTTGTTGATCGACTTGTTCTCGTTTATTATTGCCAGGTTCGTAGAAAGAAGTTCCGGTCAATTCTTCTGGCAGAAACTCTTGGCAGACAAAATTCTCATCATAATCATGCGCATACAAATAGTTTTTGCCGTAATCCATATCTTTCATCAACTTCGTTGGCGCATTGCGTAAATGCAAAGGCACAGACAAATCTCCTGTTTCTTTCACCAATTGTTGAGCACGATTAATCGCCATATAAGTCGAATTACTTTTAGGTGAATTGGCCAAATAAATAGCACATTGACTAAGAATAATTCTACTCTCTGGATAACCAATAACACTTACCGCCTGAAATGTGTTGTTTGCCAAAATAAGTGCAGTAGGATTAGCGGCACCGATATCTTCCGAAGCAGCAATTAGCATTCTACGTGCAATAAATTTCACATCTTCCCCACCTTCTATCATACGTGCCAACCAATAAACCGTTGCTTGCGGATCAGATCCGCGAATTGACTTTATAAAAGCGGATACAATATCGTAATGTTGTTCTCCGGTTTTATCGTATCTAGCTGTATTTTGTTGTATTCTTTGTTGCACCGTTTCATTCGTAATGATTATTTCTTCATTCTCACCAAAACTATTCACAACCAACTCAAAAGCATTTAATAATTTCCTAGCATCTCCTCCCGAAAAACGAATCAAAGCATCGGTTTCATCAAGACGAATCTTTTTGGTAGACAAGAGATTATCTTCTTGTATTGCTCGAAACAAAAGATCTTCTAAATCTTCTTTCACTAAAGCATGCAATGTATAGACTTGAGCGCGTGATAGCAAAGCTGGAACCACCTCGAAACTTGGATTTTCGGTCGTTGCACCAATCAACGTAATATATCCTTTCTCGACTGCACTTAACAAACTATCTTGTTGAGATTTATTGAATCGATGAATCTCGTCTATAAAAAGAATTGGATTTTTTTCGGTGGTGAATAGGTTCTGACTTTTTGCTTTATCTATCACCTCTCGTACATCTTTCACTCCTGCATTAATAGCACTTAACGTATAAAAAGGGCGATTCGATAATTCTGCAATCAATTGAGCCAAAGTTGTTTTTCCTGTTCCTGGTGGCCCCCAAAAAATCATAGAAGCAATCATGTCATGCTGCAGCATCATCCGAATAGGTGCATTTTCACCTAACAAATGCTTCTGATTAATATACTGATCCAATGATTTTGGTCGCATTCTTTCGGCTAAAGGTGCTATCATATCGAACTATTTTTTATCAAAGTTACGGATTATCACCAAAAATTCATCGCGACACAAATCGACGCTAAGCTTTTGAATATTTGTTATACGGTTATATAAATTATAAAAACAATAATCATGAAAGAAGCATTGGAACAAGCCTTATTAATTTGCAAAAAACACGAAAAATTGGTGAATGATTTGTTGTATCATAATCTGGATAAAAACACTTACAAAAAGAAACTTTCCCTGTGTTTATCTATAGAACGAGAAATGCAACTATTTTTAGCGGACGTGGCCGAGCATAAATTCGAAATTATTTTGGAAAAAGAAAGCATGAATATTTTTTATTATTTACAAAAATACTTTTTGCATTTACACGAAAAGAATACCTCGGATTTGTACAAAAAAAATCCTCGAATAAGAACGAGAATTATAAACAACAAAATAGAAACGATACAAATAAGTTTTTGATTTACCACAAAAATTCTTGTACTTTGTCATAAAATATAGAGTTATGAGATTAATGTTTTTTGTGAGTATGTTTTTCTTTTTAGTGAATGCAAATTTATCTGCGCAAAACACGATCGAAAAAAATATTTATCAACCCGAAGCTAATGCAGAGGAGCAAATCAACCAAGCGATTGCTTTGGCTAAGAAAGAAAACAAACATGTTTTTGTGCAAATAGGTGGAAATTGGTGTCCGTGGTGTCTAACTTTTAATCATCTTTTGACCACGAATGAAGAGCTAAAAAATACGCTCAGAGACCACTACAAGGTTGTGCATCTGAATTATAGTAAAGAAAACAAAAACCTTCCGATGTTGGCTAAACTTCGACATCCAGAGCGTTTTGGTTTTCCGGTTTTTGTAATTTTAGACGGGAATGGAAAATTACTTCACACCCAGAATTCTGCATATTTAGAGAATAAAGATGGTACAACTGGGCACGACCCAAAAATTGTCAAAGATTTCTTAGAGGCTTGGACCTACAAAGCATTAGATCCAGCTACGTACGAATCAAAAAAATAAAAAATTCTTCATGCGAAAGATTCTTATCTATCCTTTTGTTTTTTTGGTCAGACTTTATCAAGTGATGCTTTCGCCTTTGCTTGGTAGTAATTGTCGTTTCCAGCCAACTTGCTCATCCTACATGATACAAGCATTGCAAATGCATGGTTTACTAAAAGGACTATATTTGGGTACGAAAAGAATTTTACGTTGTCATCCTTGGGGAGGCAGCGGTTATGATCCTGTTCCAAAAAAATAACATTATGCTAATACATCTTTTTTCATTTATTACCTGGGATCCAAGTCCATATTTAGTCGATTTAGGCTTCCTAAAAATTCATTATTACAGTCTTTGTTGGATTCTTGCCTTTGTTATCGGTTGGTACATGATGGCGAAAATCTTCCGACAAGAAAACGAAAAGAAAGAACTACTCGACCCTTTATTTTTGTATGTTTTTATAGGTTGTATTTTAGGGGCTAGGCTAGGAGAGTTTATATTTTATGACCCGAAAGCATTTATCGATCGCCCCATAGAAGTATTGCTCCCCGTTGCTTATAGTCCAGGACATACAGCTTTTGGTTTTTTACAAGATTACGAATTTGTAGGTTTCCAAGGACTCGCTAGTCATGGTGCTGCTTTAGGAGTGATTATATCGGCTTATTTTTTTTCTAGAAAATATCTTAAAAGAAGTGCTTTGTGGATTCTCGACCGAATTGCAGTAGTTGTTCCTTTAGGAGGAGCAGCTGTACGTTTTGGTAACTTCATGAATTCTGAAATTGTCGGCAAACCTTCTGATTTGCCTTGGGCAGTGAAGTTTTTAGCACAAAGTTCCTCATACGGTGAAGTAGTTCCTCGTCATCCAGCGCAATTATATGAAGCATTAGGCTATATAATTTTAGGGTTTATTATGTGGACTTTGTACCAAAAAATACAATATCGGAAACAAATGGGTGCTTTGCTTGGCGTGTTTTTGTTCTTTTTATTTCTGATTCGTTTTATTGTCGAGTTTTTTAAAGAAAATCAAGGCAAGGAAGCTGTGGCAGAAACCATAAATGTAGGACTGAATAATGGACAAATCTTGAGTATTCCCTTTATGCTAATCGGATTGTACTTATTTATCAGCTCGAAAAACAGGATATTTAACCGAGCATAAAAACTTATTTTGTTCAACCAATAAAAGATAGTTAGTTTATGCGAAACTAATTTTTATACCTTTGTATATTAAAAAAATTATTTTTCATTACCAATCGTAAAACTTTTACATTATGGGATTTATCAAAGAATTTAAAGAATTTGCTGCTCAAGGTAGCGTTATCGACCTTGCTGTCGGTGTGGTAATTGGTGGTGCTTTTGGCAAAATTGTCACATCTCTTGTCGACGATATTATTACACCTGCCATCCTTAGTCCTGCACTAAAAGCGATCCATGCAGAAGAGTTAGAGAAGCTTGTAATTCCTGGTACAGCAATCAAGTATGGTAATTTTATTTCGGCTTCAATTTCTTTTATTGTAGTAGCATTCGCATTGTTTTTATTAATCAAAGGAATCAACCAACTAAAGAAACCTAAAAAAGTTGAAGAAGAAGCTCCGGCAGCTCCGTCACAGGAAGAATTATTAGCAGAAATAAGAGATTTATTGAAAAATAAATAAACTGAATTATACAAAAAAACGGTTACAAAAAGTAACCGTTTTTTTATTGTATAGTTTATATTCTGAGTTGTCTGCTATTAGAACTTCCAACCCAAAGTTACTAAATAACTATTGTTGTTGTTTTTTACTTCGCCACTGTTTAAAGCCAAATTTACAGATGATTTACCATCCACAAAATGGCCACCTATCGGCATTACATATTTCTGATTCGAGTATTGATAAGCTGCATCTATAAAGAAACCTCCAAAATCATAACCAAACCCGAAGCTTACACGATTTAGGTTGCCTAGGTACATATTTTTGTAGTTATTGGCTATCGTGATTGTTTGCCCTTGATCGTTGATACCTTCGGTAAATATAGTTGCATCTTTGATTGGAGATTGCACATATGTGTATCCTGCACGAACTTTAAACTTGTCGTATCGATATTCACCTCCTATGCGAACTTCACTACTGTTATTTACATTATCGTCTATGAACTGATTGGCACTTCGTAAGTTATTATCCGAAAAATTTATCATTTTATTGAAGTGCTGGGTATAATCTATATCAAATGCGAAAGATTTCCCAATAACAAATCCAAGAGATCCCACCATTCTAGCACCCGATTGAAGTTTATAATTTGAGTAATAAATGTTATTCATTCCTGCTTCATCTACTCTGAAATATTCTTCATCTACATTATACCACACCGGAGTATGAAAGGCTAAACCTGCTCGCAGATTCTGGTTCAATTTTCCGATAATCCCCAATCCAAAAGAAAAGCCTTGCCCAATTTCCGAGTATGGCGCACCGTCTAAATTCATATAAGAAACAGCTCCATTGGGTGCAACATCCGAATAAATGATAGAGTTGTTATAATTGGTTTCATGAAAATTGAAGTTTGCTCCTAAAAATAGTCGATCTTGATAAGATGTACCAAAATTGAGGGTAAATTTGGTTTTATAACCTGAAACTCCATCATAAAAACCATTCATTTTATAGGCATTCCCTTGATCATCGTACGTAGCTATTTTTGCATTAGGCCCAAACACGACTTCGTTATCTAGCTGCTCATTTAGAAAAATAAAACCAAGCACAAAACGATTCCAATCCTCCGATCGTGTATTGAACACTAAGGTTCCTCCTGCTTGACTAAAATCGAACGTGTTATCTTCCGATGTGACCACCTTATCCATTTGAGTTTTATTTTTATAAGCTTTTACGGAAGCCGTAAAGGCTACTTCAGAAGATATTGCTACACCTGTACCTGCAGGATTTTGTTCGGTAGAGTTTATTTCACCCCCCAACGCACCATTTGCACCTGCCATGGCTACACTTCTGGCAGAACCTGCCTGAACTCCTTCCCCGTAAAAACGAAGGGCATTGGTCGGATATTGCACATTATAGTCCTGCGCCCATACATTTGAAAAGCCTATTGCAAAGAATAGGCTCAATGTTATTTTCTTCATATATTAACGTTATCTCTTTCAATTATACTTATCTTCTTGTTCCTCTTGCTCCTCCACCTATAGAACTTCTAGATGTACCTATCGAACCACTTCCCATTGATGAACGAGAAGGTTGTGAATAAGTAGGAGAACGTTCTAATGATGAAGATCTTGGCGTCATATTCCCTCTATTGGTTGGATACGATGACGAACGTGGCGTAGAAGAACGATCGTATTGTGGTGAGGTTCTAATGGTAGAGCCACTTCTTGTTGGTTGTTGTGTTGATCGAATCTGACTACGATCTACTTGTGGACGAACGACACGATCTGTAGAACGAACTGGAGCAGAATTCGTGTTCATTTGCTCTGCCTCTGTACGAACAGGTCTTGTTGTTCTGATGGTTTGATTCTGTGATGCACGTATCGGTCTTGTTGTCTGCATAGTTTCTTGCTGAGAACTTCTTATCGTACCAGTAGCATTATTTCTTATTGTTGAAGAAGCATTTCTATCAGGGCGTATAGTTTCTCTTACATTGCTATTAGACGAACGAATTGTAGAGTTTACTACACCCGAACGAACTGCAGACGAACTATTGCGTAACGTACCAGAGTTATGATTGATTATTGAACGCCCGTAATCGCGATTGGTAGCACGTATTCCAGGTCGAGAGCCCGCATATGCTCTTTGCCCATAACGCGGATAGTAACCATAGTAACCGTTATAATAACTACCATAACCATAGTAACCATAGTACGGATATCCCCAATTTCCGTAACCACCCCAATAATAATAAGGTGAATACCAAGGATTCCATCCCCATGCATAGTATGGTGTGTACCAAGAGTACCAACCCCAATGTCTATACCAAGGGTAGTAACCTAGCCCGTAATAATTCCATCCGAAAGGAGAATACCAAAAAGAATTTCCCCAATAATTGACTTGGACATCTACCCCATCGTATCTACCCCAATCTGTAGTTGGCTCTAATGAAAAAGTCTGGCTTCCGTAATATCCAGGGTTCGTGTAAATATTTACGGTTTGATTTTTCTGCTTATATTCAGTGGCATCTGCTTTGGTTACCGAATCATCATAAAACAAATCTTCTGCTCCATTTCCATTGGCATCAAAATAAGCACCACCAATCCTAATCATTCCATCATTAGCATTGTTTTCTGCTTCTGCTTGTGCCAACGTTTTATCACTAGAAGGATTATAATAAACCCCATCGGTTTCTACACCACCCACTGATTGGGTTGCACAAGAAACCAATCCTAAAAATAAAACAAAAGAACTAGTTATTTTTAGAATTTTTTTGGTAATGTTATAAAACTTATCCATAATTGTTGTTTTAATTAATGTTGTACTATTTTTGCAAATAGATATTGGCAATTTTTATACCAATTCTACCAAACAAACTATATACAAATATACGAAATTTATGGCAAAACTTACTTCAAGAGCTGAAGATTATTCTAAGTGGTACAATGAGTTAGTCGTTAAAGCTAACTTAGCAGAAAATTCGGGCGTTAGAGGTTGTATGGTAATCAAACCATACGGATACGCTATTTGGGAGAAAATACAAGCCGAATTGGATAAACGTTTTAAAGAAACCGGACATCAAAACGCATATTTCCCCATTTTTGTACCTAGAAGCTATTTCGAAGCCGAGGAAAAAAATGCCGAAGGTTTCGCTAAAGAATGTGCTGTAGTAACACATTATCGATTGAAAAATGACGAAAGTACACCTGGGAAATTAATGGTTGATCCGGAAGCAAAATTAGAGGAAGAATTGATTGTTCGCCCAACCTCTGAGGCCATTATTTGGAGCACCTATAAAAACTGGATCCAATCTTACCGTGACCTTCCAATACTCATTAATCAATGGGCAAATGTTGTCCGCTGGGAAATGCGCACACGTCTTTTTCTACGAACTACTGAATTTCTTTGGCAAGAAGGACATACGGCACATGCTACAAAAGAAGAAGCGATTAGCGAGTCTAGACAAATGCTCGATGTATATACAGAGGTAGTCGAAAACCATATGGCTATCCCAGTTGTACGAGGATGTAAAACGCCGTCGGAAAGATTTGCAGGAGCCGAAGAGACTTACACCATAGAAGCTATGATGCAAGACGGTAAAGCTTTGCAAGCTGGTACTTCTCATTTCCTTGGCCAAAACTTTGCGAAAGCTTTTGATGTGAAATTTACCACAAATGAAGGAAAACAAGATTATGTTTGGGCAACCTCTTGGGGTGTTTCTACTCGCTTGATGGGAGCTTTGATTATGACGCATTCAGATGATTATGGATTAGTGCTCCCTCCGAAAATTGCACCAATCCAAGTGGTAATCGTACCGATTTTCAGATCAGAAGAGCAACTTATACAAGTTTCTGAGGTCGCCAATCGTATCAAAAATGAATTACACTCGATAGGTATTTCGGTAAAATTTGATGATGATGAAAAAACAAAACCGGGCTGGAAATTTGCAGAGTACGAACTTAAAGGTGTACCTGTTCGAATAGCAATCGGGCCAAAAGATTTAGAAAACAACCAAGTAGAGATTGCCCGACGTGATACCTTAGAAAAATCGACTATTCCGATGGACGGCATTTCTTCGTACGTAGAAAATCTATTGGTAGACATACAAGAAAATCTTTTTACCAAAGCAAATGAATACCGAGATTCTCATATAACAGAAGTAACTTCTTATGAAGAGTTTAAAGAGCTTATAGAAACCAAAGGTGGTTTTTTTTCTGCTCTTTGGGATGGCACAGAAGAAACCGAAGAAGCAGTAAAAAATGAAACCAAAGCAACGATCCGTTGTATTCCTTTAGATTACGAAACACCAACAGAGGGTGTCGACTTTTATTCAGGGAAACCTGCTAAATTTAGAGTTTTATATGCAAAAGCATATTAATTAATAAAAAAAGCCTTCAGAAAATCTGGAGGCTTTTTCATTTATTATCTTCTCGTGTTTTACTTTATATCACGAGCCTTTATCCATTCTCGATATTTTTTCGCATTCTTCACATGCTCTTGATAATCATTAGTGTAGAGATGGTAACCAGGCTTGTCGGGATCGGCAACAAAGAATATATAATCATGATTAGCAGGATTTAGAACCGCATCGATTGCTTTTACATTTGGCAGACAAATTGGCGCTGGTGGTAAACCTTTGTTGCGATAGGTGTTGTATTCGTTAGCAGATTGTGTCCATTTATAGTAAACACGTTGAATTTTATGGTCGAAACCATTCTCTAACTTATATGCATAAATTGATGTAGGATCCGCCTCTAATCGCATATCTTTATCCAAACGATTCATATAGGCTTTTGCTACGCGTTGTTGCTCATCAAAATTATCAGAAGATTCTAACTGAACAATAGAAGCGAGCGTAACCACTTCTAATGGTGTCATATGAAGTGCTCTAGCTTCATCAATTCTTTTCTGATTCCAAACTTTTTTATACTCTTTTTCCATTCGTTCTACAAACTGATCGGCCGACATATTCCAATACACGAAATAGGTTTCGGGTATAAAATACTGTTTCACCGTCTCTTCGGTCAAAGTAGAATCTTTGGCATTTGCCCATTTCATAACCGACTGAATAATTGAAATGGAGTCGGCATCGATTTGTTTAGAAACTGCACTGGCCATATGAAAAAGAGTTGGATGATTTTTGATTTGTAAACGTACTTCTTCTTGAGCTCCGTCTTGCAATCGATTGAGTAAAGAGCGAGAACTTTCGTTGGCAACAATTTTATATTTTCCAGATTTAATAGTACTTGGATACAAATCCTCTTCGGCCAATTTTCTAAAAAATGCTGGGTTTTGTAGATATGGACTCAAAGAATCCATCACCTGATCGAAATTAGCACCGCGAGGTATGTACACAAACCCATCTTTGATAGGATTTCCTTTGAAACTCTCGATAAAAGTACAGCTACTCATCAAGCCTAGAACACATAAGGCGATAAATGTTGGAATCGTTCTTATTTTTTGCATATTAATTTTCTAATGTTATCATTCCTTCAAAAACAAACTGTGCAGGTCCCTCTAACCACACTTGTTCATAACGCAAATTTGCTAACATAAACTGTACCGATAAATCACCCCCTACAGCTTTTACATGTATTGGTAGTTGCGATACCTTCCCGGCAGAATAAGCAGCGATAGCTGCAGCCGTAACACCTGTACCACAAGCTAAGGTTTCGGCTTCCACTCCTCGTTCATACGTTCGGATGTGCAGGGTTTGATTTTCGTCTACTTCCACAAAATTCACATTACTTCCTTGCTCAAAATATGGCATACCGTACCGTATTTTCGCACCTTCCTTTTGCACATCTATCTTTTGCACATCGTCTACAAATTGTACATGATGCGGTGATCCTGTATTGAGGAAATAATGAGAAGGATAGACCTCTACTTTATCTACATCAATCATTTCTAACGCAACATAAGTAGGATGAACCACAGCTCGGTGCAAACCATCGATCGCCTCGAAAGTCATTTCTTGTTGCACAAGTCCCAAGTCAAAAGCAAACTGCGCAATGCATCGTCCGCCGTTACCACACATGCTGCTTTCTCTACCATCGGAGTTGAAGTATCGCATTCTAAAATCGTACGGATTACTATTTTGCAATAAAATCAATCCATCGGCACCCACACCGAAATTACGGTGACATATTCTCTCTATTTTTTGTCGATCCACCAAAAAGGTTTCCTCTCGATCATCTAATAACACAAAATCGTTACCTGCACCTTGGTATTTGTAAAAAGTGTACTTCACTTAGATTTGTTTTTCTATCACAAATTTAGTATATTTTCTTAGGAAAATAGCATTTGGTAAAGCTTAGCTAATAATTGTTAAAAAGCAGTTAAACCACTTAAATGTTAAAATGTTTGGTTATAAATTTGATATTACAGATAACAACATAGAAAAGAATATTATTTATTAGTACAATGAAAAAATATACAAATTACTTATTGGTCGGGCTTTTCAGTTCGATGACAACTTTGGGAGGTTTCTATGCCTTATCGAAGTATGATAATGAAAATGGAAATATAATTACGGATGCACGTGTTTTGAACAAAGGTGATTTTCAGTATGTGGATTATAAAGGTAATTATGGATACGATGCACCTAATTTTGTAGAAGCAGCAAACAAATCGGTTAATACAGTTGTTGCGATTAACAACTATCAGAAGCAAACTCGTCAACAATCCCGAGATCCTTTCTTTGATTTCTTTTTCGGGTTTCCGGATCAGCGCCAACAGCGTCAACAAGAAAACCAACCTTCGGGTTCGGGTTCTGGTGTAATTATTTCTGCCGATGGATATATTGTTACCAATAATCATGTAATTAAAGGAGCAAATAAAATCGAAGTTAAACTCAATAACCAGAAAACGTATATCGCTGATTTGATTGGGACGGATCCAAGTACAGATATTGCATTGATCAAAATTGACGAAAAAGCATTGCCTTATATGAAATTTGTTGATTCTGATGCGATTAACGTCGGAGATTGGGCTTTGGCTGTAGGAAATCCGTTTGGGTTAAACTCAACCGTAACTGCCGGGATTATTTCTGCCAAAGGAAGAAGTATCAATATTTTACGACAAAACACAGATTCTCCAGTTGAATCGTTTATCCAAACCGATGCAGCAATCAATCCAGGAAATTCTGGTGGGGCACTAATCAACGTAAACGGAGACCTTATCGGGATCAACACGGCGATTGCTTCTCCCTCTGGTACGTATGCTGGTTATGGTTTTGCTGTCCCTTCTAACTTGGTGAAAAAAGTGGTAGAAGATATCAAAAAATACGGTTTAGTTCAGAGAGGTTATTTAGGTATTCGCGGGTTTGATTTATCGAATGACGAAGCGGTAAGACAATACAACACCCAGAACAAAACATCTCTAAAAACTGGGAACGGTGTCTACATTTCGGATGTTGAAGCAAGAGATACAGGACTGAAATCGGGTGATATTATTATTGAAGTAGATGGTAAACCAATTTCTTCGATGGCTAATTTATCGTTCATCGTAGGAAGCAAACGCCCTGGTGATAAAGTTAATGTAAAAGTTAACCGTAATGGTAAAATAAACAGTTATACGATTACTCTACGCGATGCTAAAGGAAATACCAATCTAAGAAGCAGAGCCGACTTATTGCCTAACGAAATTTTAGGTGCTGATTTCGAAGAGTTGACCGAAAGACAAAAAGACAATTTCGGGTTGAATTATGGAGTACTCGTAAAAAACCTGAAACAAGGAAAATTAGCTCAAGCCGGAATTAGAGAAGACTATATCATACTGAAAATCAATGATAAAGAAGTAAAAAATGAAGATGATGTAAATCGAATTCTCAAAAATTACAAAGGTAGAGTTTCTATTAACTTTATCGATTATTATGGACAAATCTATACAAAAGGTTTCCAGATGGACTAAATTTTTGAAAATATAATTAAAAATAAGTAAAGCTACCGCCTATGTTCGGTAGCTTTTTCTTTTCTACCGTTATATTTACATTCTCGTCTATCAAAAGATGATAATTTAATCGTTATCTGAAAAATTGATTTTATTTTTGTACTTATGAAAAAGATTGCTGCACTTCTAATAATATTGGGTATCTCATCGGTTCTTCTAGGGCAACAAAAAAATCCTACTACGCCGTATTTTCTTCTACAAACTGGCTACACAAATTGGAATGGTAATTATGGTAAACTAGGTGCTGATCTATATTTGGTTCAACCAAACGACAATATAATCGATCTTGGGCTGGCAGGCAATTTAGGCTACATGCAAAATAATTTTATTTTAATACCTGAAGCTTCGATTGGCTATTTATTCAATTTTTATCAAAAAGCAGCTGATCCGTATAGCAAAAACTTTCGTTCTTCTTTTTATACTGCACGCATCAATGTTTCCCCATGGAGTATTTCACCCGAACTTGGTTTTACTGTACTAAGTGTATTGGAGTTCAATGCCGGTTATGCTATCGAGTTTAGAGAATACAAAGATTTCAAATCGTTAGAAGGGTTACGTTTTGGTTGTACGTTTCATCTTCCGACTCAACTGTTTGCCAACTGAAAATCTTTCAACTGCATATATAAATCATAGGTAGAAGTGAGACTCGGTCCGCTACTGAAAACAAATTGTGTATGGTCTACGTATAAATAAATCGTTTCTTGCCCATCACTTAAACTGAAAGAATTTTTGATGTTTTGACCTTCCGATTCATCGTGCCATTTGATAACAACCGTATCTGGATAAAAGACTTTATCTTCGGTATGAAAAGAATCTTTGAAATAGATTAACTTATTCATCGTGTATAAAATTCCACTTCCCTGAAATTTTTTTTCTTTGAGAAATCTTCCTTGTGGACGACCAATATTGAATCGGACAATGGCTTTTCCTGTCGTTGATTCTGGTAAATCTTGTAAAAGTTTTAGTTGCAAAAGATCTCGCTTTTTAGCATCCTGATACGCTATAACCATAAGAATACTCACCGGTATAATGAGAAAGGCAATAAAAATTAGGATAGGAACTAAAACATTATACATATTTCTGAATTTTAGATAAAAATAAAAAAACCTTTGAGTATCTCAAAGGTTTTTTCTACACATATTTTTAGATTTCTGCATCCATATCAAAATTTTCTAAATATTCGGCCACCCGCTTCACAAACATTCCACCCAAAGCACCATCTACCACGCGATGATCATACGCATGTGATAGATACATTTTATGTCGAATACCGATCATATCTCCTTGTGGAGTTTCAATAACAGCAGGTTTCTTCACGATTGCTCCTACCGCCATAATGGCTACTTGCGGCTGAGGAATAATCGGCGTCCCTAGGGTGTTACCGAAAGATCCTATATTGGTTATCGTATAAGTGCCACCCTGAATTTCGTCTGGTTTTAATTTGTTCTGACGAGCTCTATTCGCCAAATCGTTTACTTTCTTAGCCAAGCCAGATAAACTGTATTGGTCTGCATTTTTGATGACTGGTACGATGAGATTGCCACTTGGTAATGCGGCAGCCATCCCAATATTAATATTTTTCTTTTTAATGATTCGTTCACCATCTACCGAAACATTGATCATCGGGAAATCGAGAATTGCCTTTGTTATTGCCTGGATGAAAATTGGCATATAGGTAATCTTCTCACCATACTTTGCTTCGAAAGCTTTCTTGTTTTTCTCTCTCCACAGAACAATGTTCGTTAAATCAGCTTCGATGAAAGACGTTACATGAGGTGCAATTTGTTTGGCTTGTACCATATTTTGCGCAATTATTTTACGCATTCTATCCATCTCGATAATTTCATCTTCACCCGAAACTGTCATCACTGGAGCAGTTGCTGGAGAAATTGATTGTTGACTTGTAGCAGCTTGTGTTGTTGATTCTATCTTTGGTTGTTGACCGCGAGTTTCTAAATATTTTTTTAGATCATCTTTGGTTACACGTCCCTCGAGACCTGTTCCATGAATTTGATCCAATTCTGTTTGTGAGATGCCTTCTTCTTTGGCAATCGATTTCACCAAAGGAGAATAGAAACGATCAGCAGACGAAACTACTTCTTGTACAGGGTTTTCTTGGCTAGTTGTTACCGATTGTTTTAGTTGGTCTATATCTTTTTCTATAGTTTCACTTGCTTGTACTACTTCTTCTTGTTCAACTTCTCCATCGACTTCTAAAATTGCAACTGGTTCACCTACTTTTGCAACTTCATCAACCTGAACTAAAATTTCTTTTAAAGTACCACTAACTGGTGAAGGCAAATCCGAATCTACTTTATCTGTAGCTATTTCTACTACCGATTCGTCTTCGGCAATTGTATCGCCAATATTTTTCAACCAATTGGTTACTGTTGCTTCCATAACACCTTCTCCCATCGAAGGTAATATCAGTTTATAATCCGCCATATTTGTGAATTTTGATGCATTACAAAACTAAACATTTTTTAATTGTAATAGGGAATTTTTGGTT
Source organism: Weeksella sp. HMSC059D05 (assembly GCF_001809725.1). Classification (NCBI taxonomy): domain Bacteria; kingdom Pseudomonadati; phylum Bacteroidota; class Flavobacteriia; order Flavobacteriales; family Weeksellaceae; genus Weeksella; species Weeksella sp. HMSC059D05. The sequence continues at coordinate 68,651 of NZ_KV798535.1, read as the reverse complement.
GCATTTTATCAATCTCACAAATACAAACGAGAATTACTCTGTTTCTTTATGATATTGATAATATTATTGTATATAATAAAAAAACCCCTATTAAAAAAATAGAGGTTTTTCTTTTTTATCTTCTTTCGATTATGCTTCGAAATTAGCCGTCAAGTTTTGTTTAGGCTCAACGATTTCTCCAAAATTGTTCTCGAAGTTACTAACATTTTCTGCTAATGATTTCGCTAACGATTTTGCTTGCAATGGTGATAATATAATTCTAGATTTTACGCTTGGTCTAGCACCTGGCATAAATTGAATAAAATCTACCACAAATTCTGATGGTGAATGATTGATAATTGCACCTGTTGCGTAAACTCCTTGAGCTACCATTTCGTTTAACTCAATGTTTAATCCGTCGTTTTGTTGATTGTCTGACATTATGATTCTTGTTTTGCGTTAATTAATTCTTCGTATTCTTTATTTGATCCTACGATGATATTTTGATATTCTTTTAATCCTGTACCTGCAGGGATTAAATGCCCTACAATTACATTTTCTTTTAATCCGTTTAACTCGTCGATTTTTCCAGCAACTGCAGCTTCGTTAAGTACTTTTGTTGTTTCCTGGAACGATGCCGCAGACATAAACGATTTTGTTTGTAACGATGCTCTTGTAATCCCTTGCAATACAGCTTCTGCCGTTGCAGGCATTGCATCACGCGCTATAACGAGCGCTTTATCTTCACGTTTCAGACGAGAGTTTTCGTCGCGTAATTCACGTGGAGTAATGAATTGTCCAGGACGTAACACATCGCTATCTCCTGCATCTTCGACAATTTTCTTACCGAAAATTTTATCGTTTTCTTCCATAAAGTCGTCTTTATGTTCTAAGCTATCTTCTAAGAATCGGGTATCACCTGAATCTACAATTCTAACTTTTCTCAACATTTGACGAACAATAATCTCGAAGTGTTTATCGTCAATTTTCACTCCTTGTAAACGGTATACATCCTGAATTTCATTTACTAAATATTCTTGTACAGCCGTTGGACCTTTGATACGTAGAATGTCATCTGGTGTAATCGCACCATCTGATAAGGATTCACCTGCACGAACGAAGTCATTTTCTTGAACCAAAATTTGTGCAGATAACTTCACTAAGTATCGACGAATTTCACCGTTTTTAGATTCAACGATAATCTCTCGGTTACCTCGCTTGATTTTACCAAACGATACTACACCGTCCATCTCACATACGACCGCTGGGTTGGATGGGTTACGTGCTTCGAATAACTCAGTTACTCGTGGTAAACCTCCGGTGATATCTCCTGATTTTGCAGATTTACGAGGTATTTTCACTAAAACTTTACCTGCTTTAATTTTCTCCCCATCATTTATAATTAAGTGGGCTCCTAATGGTAGGTTATAAGTTTTTTCTTCTCCGTCTTTGGTAATAACCTTCAGAGCAGGAACAATTTTCTTGTTACGAGATTCAGAAATTACTTTTTCTTGGAAACCAGTTTGTTCGTCTATTTCTAATTGATAAGTTACTCCTTGCTCCAAGTTTTCGTATTCAACTTTTCCTGGTGCTTCGGCAATAATAACTCCATTGTATGGATCCCAGTATGCGATTGTATCACCTTTTTCAACTTTTGATCCGTTCGTTACCTTTAGAATCGTACCATAAGAAATATTGGTTGTTTGTCGTATGTTTCCGTCCTTATCCATCAACTTCATTTCGGTAGAACGAGAAACAACTACATCTACTGTTTTCCCTTCATCGTCTTCTGATTTTACTGTACGTAAATCATCAAACTCAACTATTCCATCAATTTTTGCTGTGATAGAAGATTGTTCTGATACGTTACCTGCAGTACCACCTACGTGGAATGTACGTAGAGTTAACTGAGTTCCAGGCTCACCAATTGATTGTGCTGCAACTACTCCTACTGATTCTCCTTTGCGAACTAATTTACCAGTAGAAAGATTACGACCGTAACATTTTGCACAAATTCCAACTTTCGCTTCACACGTTAATGGAGAGCGTACTTCTACAGTTTCGATACCTGCTTGCTCGATTGAATTTGCAATTTCTTCGGTAATCATTTCACCTGCTTCTACCAACAATTCATTGGTATCCATATTATAGATATCGTTGAGTGAAGTTCGTCCTAAGATACGAGAAGATAAGCTTTCTAAGATTTCTTCTTTTTTCTTGAGTGCTGATATTTCTAGACCACGCAAAGTACCACAATCATCAGACATTACGATAACGTCTTGTGCTACGTCTACTAAACGACGAGTTAGGTAACCAGCATCGGCAGTTTTCAGAGCGGTATCGGCCAAACCTTTACGTGCACCGTGCGTAGAAATGAAATACTCTAGAATCGAAAGACCTTCTCGGAAGTTAGAGATAATTGGGTTCTCGATAATGTCACCTCCAGACGTACCTGCTTTTTGTGGTTTTGCCATTAACCCTCGCATTCCTGCTAACTGACGAATTTGCTCTTTCGATCCACGTGCTCCAGAATCTAACATCATAAATACAGAATTGAAACCTTGGTCGTCTTCTGTCATGCGACGCATTACGACTTCTGTTAACGTGGCATTGGTACTCGTCCAAACATCAATTACTTGATTATAACGTTCGTTATTGGTTATGAGTCCCATGTTATAGTTCATCTTGATATTCTCTACTTGCTCGATAGCTCCGTTGATAAGTTCTTTTTTCTGTTCTGGGATAATAATATCTCCAAGCGAGAATGACAATCCACCTTCGAATGCATTTCGATATCCTAGATTTTTCATGTCATCTAAGAATACAGCAGTTGTAGGAAAATCGGTTAATTTGATGATATCGGTAATGATGGTACGTAACGATTTTTTTGTCAAAACCTCGTTAACGAAACCAACTTGTTCTGGTACAATTTTATTAAATAATACTCGCCCAACAGAAGTTTCGATCAACTCGTATACAAATTCTTCGCCTTTACGAATGCGTGCTCTTACTTTAATTGGAGCGTTGAGTTCTACGGCTTTTTCGTTATAAGCAATTTGTACTTCTTCTTCTGAATAGAAGGTAAGTCCTTCTCCTTTTACTTTTCTATCTTCAGTAGAACGACGGATTTTGGTCATATAATATAAACCTAAAACCATGTCTTGTGAAGGAACTGTAATTGGTGATCCGTTGGCCGGATTCATGATATTTTGAGAAGCCAACATCAATAATTGAGCTTCTAAAATAGCCTCAGGCCCTAGTGGTAAATGCACTGCCATTTGGTCACCATCAAAGTCAGCATTAAACGCCGTACATACTAATGGGTGTAGACGGATTGCTTTTCCTTCGATTAGTTTCGGTTGGAATGCTTGGATACCTAAACGGTGAAGCGTTGGAGCACGGTTCAATAATACAGGATGTCCTTTGATTACATTCTCTAAAATATCCCAAACAACAGGCTCTTTACGATCGATAATTTTCTTGGCTGATTTAACGGTTTTTACAATACCACGTTCGATTAATTTACGAACGATAAATGGTTTGTATAATTCTGCAGCCATATCTTTTGGTAAACCACACTCGTGTAATTTCAGATTAGGTCCCACTACAATCACAGAACGTGCCGAATAATCTACACGTTTACCTAATAAGTTCTGACGGAACCTTCCTTGTTTACCTTTTAATGAGTCTGATAGTGATTTCAATGGTCGATTACCATCCGCTTTTACAGCAGAAGCTTTTCTTGTGTTATCGAACAACGAATCCACAGCTTCTTGCAACATACGTTTTTCGTTGCGCAAGATTACTTCTGGTGCTTTGATTTCTATCAAACGTTTCAGACGATTGTTACGGATAATTACACGACGGTAAAGATCATTTAAATCAGATGTAGCAAAACGTCCTCCATCTAAAGGAACTAATGGTCGCAACTCAGGTGGTATAACCGGAATTACACGCATTACCATCCACTCTGGGCGGTTGGTATAACGTTCATTCGCTTCACGCAACGATTCTACAACTTGAAGTCTTTTTAGGGCTTCGGTACGACGTTGTTTCGATGTTTCGTTATGTGCTTTGTGACGTAAGTCATAGGACAATTCGTCTAAATCAACACGAGAGAGAAGATCTTCTAAGGCTTCTGCTCCCATTTTGGCGATAAATTTATTTGGATCCGAATCTTCTAAATATTGATTTTCGATCGGAAGAGTTTCTAAAATATCCAAATACTCTTCTTCTGTCAAGAAATCTAGTTTATTTAATTCTTCTCCTTCTATACCTTTTGCTATACCTGGTTGAATTACAACATAACGCTCATAATAGATAATCATGTCGAGTTTCTTCGATGGCAAGCCAAGTATATAACCTATTTTATTGGGTAGAGAACGGAAGTACCAAATATGGGCAATAGGCACTACCAAGTTGATGTGTCCTATGCGCTCGCGACGTACTTTCTTTTCGGTTACTTCTACCCCACAACGATCACAAACTATCCCTTTATACCGGATACGTTTATACTTTCCACAAGCACACTCGTAGTCTTTTACTGGACCGAATATTCGCTCACAGAACAAACCATCGCGCTCTGGTTTATGCGTTCTATAATTAATCGTTTCGGGTTTTAGAACTTCTCCTTTCGACTCTTGCAAGATAGACTCTGGTGAAGCTAACCCAATACGGATTCTAGAAAATTGACTTGTTTTGTTTTTTGTTGACATATAGGAATGTATCTAACAATTTTTATATATAACGATTAGGAAGAATTAATAGGCAAGCCTATTAATCTTCCAAATTGATGTCTAATCCAAGACCTTGTAACTCATGCAACAATACGTTGAATGATTCTGGTATACCAGGTTCTGGCATTGGTTCTCCTTTTACGATTGCTTCGTAAGTTTTAGCTCTACCTACTACGTCATCAGATTTAACTGTTAAAATCTCACGTAGGATATTCGCAGCACCAAAAGCTTCTAGTGCCCAAACCTCCATTTCTCCGAAACGTTGTCCACCGAATTGTGCTTTTCCTCCTAATGGTTGTTGTGTAATCAACGAGTATGGACCAATAGAACGTGCGTGCATTTTGTCATCGACCATGTGCCCAAGCTTCAACATATAGATTACTCCTACTGTTGCTTTTTGAGCGAAACGTTCTCCTGTATTCCCGTCGTATAGGTATGTTGTACCGTGTTTAGGGATACCTGCTTCATCGGTAATATTATCAATATCTTCGATTTCCGCACCGTCGAAAATAGGGGTAGCAAATTTCTTACCTAATTTCATACCAGCCCATCCTAGAACTGTTTCATAAATCTGTCCAATATTCATACGAGATGGTACTCCTAATGGGTTTAGGACAATATCTACTGCGGTTCCATCTTCTAAGAAAGGCATGTCTTCATCTCGTACAATTCTTGCCACGATACCTTTGTTACCATGTCTACCGGCCATTTTATCTCCTACGCGTAACTTACGTTTTTTCGCAATATAGATTTTGGCTAATTTTACAATTCCTGCTGGTAATTCATCCCCTACAGCAATGGTAAAGCGTTCTCGGTTTAAGGCACCTTGCAAATCATTATGTTTGATTTTGTAGTTATGCAATAATTCTTTTACCAACTCGTTTTTATCTTCATCGGTAGTCCAAACTGTTTCACTTCCATTCAAGTTTAGGTAATCTTCAACATTTTGAAGCATCTTTTGGGTATATTTTACGCCTTTTTTGATGACTTCTTCTTTAAGATCATTGTAAACTCCCTGTGAAGTTTTTCCATTTAAAAGGATATATAGTTTTTCTAAAAGTACGTTGCGTAGTTCATTAAACTTAACTTCAAATTCGTTTTCTATGCTTTCGATAATGGCTTTATCTTGTGATCTTTTTCGTTTATCTTTAATCGATCGTGAGAATAATTTCTTATCGATTACAACACCCCGAAGTGATGGAGAAGCTTTTAATGAAGCATCTTTTACGTCACCTGCTTTGTCTCCAAAGATTGCACGTAATAATTTTTCTTCAGGGGTAGGATCGGATTCTCCTTTAGGAGTAATCTTGCCGATTAAGATATCGCCTGGTTTCACTTCGGCACCGATACGAATCATACCATTTTCATCTAAATCTTTGGTTGCTTCTTCTGATACATTAGGTATATCAGCTGTTAGCTCTTCCATTCCCAACTTGGTATCTCGAACATCTAGCGAGTATTCATCAATATGGATTGAGGTAAACCAATCTTCGCGTACTGCTTTTTCAGAGATCACAATCGCGTCCTCGAAATTATATCCTTGCCATGGCATAAAGGCTACAACCATATTACGTCCTATTGCCAGTTCTCCACCTTCGGTTGCATAACCTTCACACAATACTTGCCCTTTATCTACTCGATCTCCAACTTTTACAATTGGTTTCAGGCAGATGGTTGTTCCTTGATTCGTTTTACGGAATTTGGTCAAAGAATAGGTCTTTTCATTCGAATCGAAACTTACTAATTCTTCATTTTCGGTACGATCGTATGCAATGATAATCTTATTGGCATCTACGTAAGTAACAGTTCCTTCTCGTTCTGCGTTGACCAAAATTCGAGAGTCTTTGGCAACTTGTTTTTCTAAACCTGTCCCTACAATTGGGGCTTGTGGTTTTAATAACGGAACTGCCTGACGCATCATGTTCGATCCCATCAATGCACGGTTTGCATCATCATGCTCAAGGAATGGGATTAAGGATGCAGAAATAGAAGCTATCTGATTTGGAGCAACGTCCATTAAATCAACTTCATGTGGTTCTACTACAGGGAAATCTCCATCTTCGCGAGCAACAACACGCTCGGTTTGTATCGTTCCATCCTCTCCCATTTCGATATTCGCCTGAGTAATGATTTTTCCTTCTTCTTCTTCTGCAGATAGATAAATAGGATCTTTCTCTAAGTTTACTTTACCTTTCTCTACTTCTCGATACGGCGTTTCGATAAAACCTAAATTATTAACTTTCGCAAATACACAAAGAGAAGAAATCAATCCAATATTTGGTCCCTCTGGGGTTTCAATCGGACACAGTCGTCCGTAGTGCGTGTGATGTACGTCACGCACCTCAAAACCTGCTCGTTCTCTCGAAAGACCACCTGGTCCTAGTGCCGAAAGACGACGTTTGTGGGTAATCTCTGATAATGGATTTGTTTGATCCATGAACTGAGACAACTGATTGGTTCCGAAGAATGAGTTAATGACGGATGATAAAGTTTTTGCATTAATCAAGTCTATTGGCGTAAACACTTCATTATCTCGGACATTCATTCTCTCTCGGATTGTTCTTGCCATACGAGCAAGACCAACGCCAAACTGAGCGGCCATTTGCTCTCCAACTGTACGTACGCGACGGTTAGAAAGGTGATCGATGTCGTCTACTTCTGCTTTAGAATTAATTAATTCGATTAAGTATTTAATAATCGAAATTATATCTTCTTTGGTTAACACTTCGATATCTTCTGAAATGTTAAGCCCTAATTTTTTATTTAAACGGTAACGTCCTACTTCTCCTAATGAGTAACGTTGATCAGAGAAGAATAATTTATCAATAATTCCGCGTGCGGTTTCTTCATCTGGTGGCTCTGCGTTACGTAATTGTCTATAGATATATTCTACCGCTTCTTTTTCGGTATTGGTTGGATCTTTTTGTAGGGTATTGTGTATAATACCATAGTCTGCAGAATTATTGTCTTCTTTGTGTAGAAGAATTGTTTTCACTCCAGAGTCTACGATTTGATCAATATGATCTTTTTCGATGATGGTTTCTCGGTCTAGAATGATTTCATTACGCTCGATAGATACTACTTCACCAGTATCTTCGTCTACGAAATCTTCGTGCCAAGTATTCAATACACGAGCAGCTAGTTTGCGTCCTAAAATTTTTTTCAGATTAGCTTTGGTAACTTTTACTTCTTCTGCTAAATCGAAAATTTCTAAAATATCTTTATCTCTCTCGTAACCTATAGCTCTTAATAAAGTCGTAAGTGGTAATTTTTTCTTACGATCAATATAGGCATACATTACGCTATTAATATCTGTTGCAAATTCTATCCACGAACCTTTGAATGGGATAATTCTAGAAGAATATAATTTTGTCCCATTGGCATGGAAAGATTGTCCGAAGAAAACACCTGGTGAACGATGTAGTTGTGATACTATAACACGTTCTGCTCCATTAATTATAAACGATCCCGATGGGGTCATGTAGGGGATTGTACCTAAGTACACATCTTGTACGACTGTTTCGAAATCTTCGTGTTCTTCGTCGGTACAATATAGTTTTAGACGTGCTTTTAGCGGCACGCTGTACGTTAGTCCTCGCTCGATACACTCATCGATAGAATAACGTGGTGGATCTACAAAGTAGTCCAAGAATTCTAAAACAAACTGATTGCGAGTATCTGTAATTGGAAAGTTCTCTGCAAAAGTTTTGAAAAGACCTTCATTATTGCGTTGGTCTGGTCTTGTTTCTAACTGGAAAAAATCTTCGAAAGATTTGATTTGAATGTCTAAGAAATCTGGAAACTGAGCAACTGCTTTGGTAGATGCGAAACTCAATCTTTCGTTTTTTACAGCTGGGTTGTTTGTTGTTGTAGCCAATTTCGAACGAATTTTGGATTAGATAATATCTTAATGCTTAAAAAGGCTTAGACCTATCACACAATGGTGAAGGCCTAAACCTATATTGGTGGAGTAAAAAAGATTACTTCAATTCCACTTCAGCACCAGCTTCTTCAAGCTGTTTTTTCAAAGCTTCAGCTTCTTCTTTAGAAACTTGTTCTTTGATTGTTGCAGGAGCAGAGTCTACTAAATCTTTCGCCTCTTTTAATCCTTTACCTGTTAAATCTTTTACTAATTTAACAACCGCTAATTTATTAGCACCACCCGCTTTAAGAATTACGTCGAACTCTGATTGCTCTTCAGCAGCAGCTTCTCCTGCTCCTCCTGCAACAACTACTGCAGCAGCAGCTGGTTCGATTCCGTATTCATCCTTAAGGATAGTTGATAATTCATTAACTTCGACAACTGTTAAATTTACTAATTCTTCAGCTAATTTTTTTAAATCTGCCATTTTTGTTTTCTTTTTGTTTTACAACTTTATATTTAATAGTGAGTGCGTCTTACGCTTCTGCAGGAGCTTCTCCTTCTTCTGCATTGTTTTTGTTCTCTAATTGTGAAAGAACAGTTTGGATTGGTGACTTCAATAGTGCAATAATGTCTGCAATTAATTCTTCGCGAGACTTGAAGTTTGCTAACGTTACAAGCTTGTCATCACCTACATAGGTTACATTGTCAATCCATGCACCTTTAAGGATTGGTTTTTCAGATTTTTTTCTGAATGCTTCTATTACTTTTGCTGGTGCATTTTCTTTCTCTGCAACCATCAAAGCTGTATTTCCTTTTAAAGATCCATAAAGCTCTTCGAAGTTTCTATCCTCGATTCGCTCCATTGCCTTCTTTAATAAAGTGTTTTTTACAACGCGTAAAGACACATCGCTCTTAAAGCATGCTCTTCTTAATTCAGTAGAATTAACAGAGTTTAATCCTTCGATATCTGCAAGATAGATTACTTTAGAGTCTTGTAAAACTCCTTGTAATTCCTCTATCATGGTTGCTTTTTCATCTCTTGTCATTGCCATAATATTCTACTTTTTATGCGTTTACACTTTTAGGATCTACAGGAATACCAGGCGATTGAGTAGACGAAAGTGTGATGCTTTTTACATATACTCCTTTCGCTGCTGTTGGTTTCAATTTCACCAAAGTTGTCATCAACTCATTGATATTTTCTTGCAGTTTTACCGGCTCGAAAGATACCTTTCCTATCGCTGCATGGATAATCCCGTAACGATCTACTTTAAAATCAATTTTACCTGCTTTTACTTCTGATACTGCCTTACCAACTTCTAGAGTTACTGTACCAGATTTTGGATTAGGCATTAAACCACGTGGCCCTAAAATACGACCTAATGGACCTAATTTACCCATAACTGCAGGCATTGTTACTATTACATCTACGTCTGTCCAACCTTCTTTAATCTTTTGTAAATATTCATCTAAACCTACGTAGTCTGCTCCAGCTTCTTTTGCTTCTGCTTCTTTATCTGGAGTTACTAAAGCCAAAACACGTACGTCTTTTCCTGTACCATGTGGTAAAGAAACAACACCACGTACCATTTGATTGGCTTTTTTAGGATCTACACCTAAACGTACAGCGATATCAACCGATGCATCGTATTTGGCGTAATTAACTTCTTTTACTAATGAAGTTGCTTCTTCAACTGAGTAAAGAGAAGTTCTATCTATTTTTTCTAAAGCTTCCTTTTGCTTTTTGGTTAATTTTGCCATTTCTGATAATTGGTTTGATTAATTACTCTGGAGCTTGTCCACCTTTTACAGTTATACCCATAGAACGTGCAGTACCAGCAACCATTTTCATAGCAGATTCTACAGTAAAGCAGTTCATATCTGCTAACTTATCTTCAGCGATTGTTCTTACTTGATCCCAAGTTACTGAACCAACTTTTTGACGGTTAGGCTCTCCAGAAGCTTTCTTCAATTTTGCTAACTCCATTAACTGTACTGCAGCTGGAGGAGTTTTAATTACAAAATCAAATGATTTGTCTTGATAAACAGTAATCACTACAGGCAATACTTGCCCTTGTTTTTCTTGTGTTCTACCATTAAATTGTTTACAAAACTCCATAATGTTTACACCAGCAGCACCTAAAGCAGGCCCAACAGGTGGTGAAGGATTTGCTTGCCCTCCTTTTACTTGAAGTTTTACAACTTTTTCAATTTTTTTTGCCATTTCTTTATATAATAAAATTAAGCGTTATGTGGAAGCAGCCTAAATTTTTTCAACTTGACCGAAGTTTAACTCAAGTGGTGTTTTACGTCCGAATATTAGAACCATTACCTCTAACTTGCGTTTATCTTCATGAATTTTTTCTATACTTCCCGTAAATCCACTGAAAGGACCATCGATTACTTTGATTGTTTCTCCTACGTCAAAAGGAATAGAATTACTCTCAATTGAGTCGGCCAACTCATCTACTTTTCCTAACATACGATTTACCTCTGATTGGCGCATAGGAACAGGATCTCCACCTTTAGTGGCACTCAAGAAACTAATTACGCCTGGGATATTTTTCACGATATGTGGAACTTCTCCCTGCAGAGATGCCTCTATCATAACATACCCCGGGAAGTGTACCTTTTCTTTTTGGTACTTTTTACCATTACGTATTTGAAACACTTTTTCCATAGGCACAACAACCTGACCAATATAATCGGTTAGTTTGTGATATTGTGCTTCATTTTCAATATAGTTTTTCACCTTAAGCTCTTGCCCGCTTACAGTTTTTACTACATACCATTTTTTATCAACCATGCTCAACTACGTTGTACGGATTATTATCTTAATGTTTCGTAAATGTTGTATAATATTTTTGCAAAAACAGAATCTATTATATACAAAAATATAGCCAACAATACAGTTGCTATAGTTACAATAATTGTATCTTTTTGTAAGTCTTGAAAAGAAGGCCAAGTAACATTCTCTTTAAACTCTACAAAAGATGATTTTATAAAATTGACAACTTTCATACCATGTTATCTTAGCACGGGCACAAGGATTCGAACCCTGATCAACGGTTTTGGAGACCGCTATTCTACCATTGAACTATGCCCGTATAAAAATGGTAGTCATGGATGACTACCATTTCTTATATTTACTATACTTTCGTATAGCTTATTCTATAATTTCAGTTACCTGACCAGCACCAACTGTTCTACCTCCTTCACGGATCGCAAAACGTAATCCTACATTCAAGGCAATTGGTTGCAATAATTCAACATCGATAGTTAAGTTATCACCTGGCAACACCATCTCTACTCCTTCTGGTAAGTGAATTTCACCCGTAACGTCTGTTGTACGTACGTAGAATTGAGGACGGTATCTGTTATGGAATGGAGTGTGACGTCCACCTTCTTCTTTAGTCAAGATATACACCTCTGCTTTGAATTTCTTATGAGGAGTTACTGAACCTTGTTTTGCGATAACCATACCACGGCGGATATCAGTTTTCTCAATACCACGTAATAATAAACCTACGTTATCTCCAGCTTCACCTCTATCCAAGATTTTGCGGAACATCTCTACCCCAGTTACAGTTGAAGTTAACTTCTCTTCACCCATACCTACGATATCCACAGGATCCCCAGAGTTGATAATACCAGACTCAATACGCCCTGTTGCTACAGTTCCACGACCTGTAATTGAGAACACGTCTTCGATTGGCATCAAGAAAGGCTTATCTTGATCACGTACTGGCTGCTCAATCCAAGCATCAACAGACTCCATCAAACTTAAAACAGTCTCAACCCATTTCGGCTCACCATTCAATGCTCCTAATGCAGATCCTTGAACCACTGGTGTATTATCTCCGTCATACTCATAAGAAGATAATAAATCTCTCACCTCCATATCTACCAACTCTAACAACTCAGCATCATCAACCATATCCACTTTGTTTAAGAAAACAACGATACGCGGAACGTTTACCTGACGACACAATAAGATATGTTCACGTGTCTGTGGCATTGGGCCATCTGTAGCCGCAACAACCAAGATTGCACCATCCATTTGAGCCGCACCAGTAACCATGTTCTTCACATAATCCGCGTGACCTGGACAGTCTACGTGAGCGTAGTGACGGTTAGCTGTTTCATACTCAACGTGAGATGTATTAATTGTAATACCTCTCTCTCTTTCTTCTGGAGCGTTGTCGATTGAATCATAAGCTCTTGCTTCTGAAAAACCGGCGTCAGCCAATACTTTTGTAATAGCAGCAGTTAAAGTAGTCTTACCATGGTCAACATGCCCAATAGTTCCGATGTTTAAGTGCGGCTTATTACGATTAAAAGTTTCCTTTGCCATTTTACTTTTTATTAATTTCTATGTTATACTTAATCTAAAGATTCTAAACTAAAAAACTCTCTTACCTCTCGATAAAAAAACATGAGCCAACGAAGGGAATTGAACCCTCGACCTCTTCCTTACCAAGGAAGTGCTCTACCCCTGAGCTACATCGGCCAGAAGTTGAGCGGGAAACGAGACTCGAACTCGCAACA
>NZ_KV798535.1:0-55423 GCF_001809725.1 Weeksella sp. HMSC059D05 | reverse complement strand
ACGCTCTACCAATTGAGCTATTCCCGCTTACACTTTCTACAATACAATTTCTGAATAAAAAGCCTCGCAAAGCTAAGGATTTTTTTTAATTCCTATGAAATTCAGAACAAAAAAAATAAAAAATGTGGGAAGAGCAGGATTCGAACCTGCGAAGGTGAATACCAACGGATTTACAGTCCGTCCTCGTTGGCCGCTTGAGTATCTTCCCAACTGAACTTTTTACTTCTTTCTGTATGAGCCGATAGAGGGATTCGAACCCACGACCCCGAGATTACAAATCACGTGCTCTGGCCAACTGAGCTATATCGGCAAAAAGTCCTAGCATTTAAAAGAACAATCCGCTAAGTATTGAATTTAACGGACTGCAAATTTACATAGATTTTTAATAATTCCAAATTTTTTTTCGGAAATTTTATAATCTTTATCGGTCTGCGATTTTTTCTTTCCGTTTTATAATTAATCTTTTTAGTGTATCTATCGATAAATCAATGCATTCCTCAAACGATTGCCCTTTTTTACTTACTATAATATCATCTCCAGGAATTTCTAATCGAATATCAATCGATTTATTATCTTTCTCCGAGGTGTTTTCTAATTTCATCGATACGTCTGCCGCAATTATTTTATCGGACAGATGGTCTAATTTAGCTAATTTTTGCTCTAAATAATCTTCTAAATTTTGTTTTGCGTTGAAATTAATCGCTTGAAATTTTACTTTCATAGTTCATCTTTTTTCCGCCCACGAGGGTGAGCATTGTTAAACACTTTTTTCAAATTCTGTATGCTACTGTGCGTATAGATTTGGGTAGAAGACAAACTTGAATGCCCTAAAATCTCTTTCAATGCATTCAGATCTGCTCCATTCTCTAACAATTGCGTAGCAAACGTATGCCTCAATACATGAGGACTCTTTTTATGCTTCTCTGTAATAAAACTAAGATAATAATTTACTCTTTCGTAAACAAATTTTTCATACAAAGCTTGACCGTTATTTTTGATAAAAAGTGTTAAATTTTCGCTACCAACAACTTCTTTGCGCACTTTTAGGTATCGAGTAAACTCGGACACTAGATTTTCTCCGATAGGCAAAACTCGCTCTTTGTTTCGTTTTCCCAAAACTTTGATTTCTTTTTGCTCGATACGCAACTGAGGAAGTGTTAGTTGTATTAACTCTCCTCGCCGTATTCCTGTTTGGTAGAAAAGATTCATCATCAAACGATCACGTATCCCATCAAAATCATCCGGAAAAATATTTTCCAACTCAAAAAGTCGTTGCATTTCTTTTTCAGTATACGGTATGATTACTTCTTTTTTCGTTTTCAGTGATTTTATCTGCAACATAGGCGAAGTAGTTAACTGTCCCGTTTTGATAAGATAGATGTAGAAAGTTCGTAAACTACTCAACTTCCGATTAATACTACGTTCGGATATATTCTTATCCGACAAAGAAATTATAAAAGACCTGATATGATTTTTTTCGGCTTTTTCTATTGAATCGCTTGACTCTTCTATTTGGTAGAAGGACAGAAAATCATCTAAATCTCGTCGGTAATTCTTTATAGTATGAAGTGAGTAACGCTTTTCGTACTGTAAATAGTCTAAAAACCTCTGTATTGTCTCCATAAAAAAACCTATCCGTCAAAGATATGTTTTTGACGGATAGGTTGATAATTTTTCTAAAGAAAAAACGCTATTTATGCTTCTTCTTGCGCAGCCAAAGCTTGTTTGTAGATTGCTCTACTCATTTTTTGACGCTTCAAAACAGAAGGTTTTGTATACTGTTGACGTGCTCTTAATTGACGCAAAACGCCTGTTTTGTCGTATTTTCTTTTGTATTTTTTCAAGGCTCTTTCGATTGATTCGCCGTCTTTTACTGGAATGATTAACATAATCTATCTATTTTCTTTTGTTTCTTTCTATTGAGTTTGCAAATATACAACTCTTTATATTTTAAACAAATACTTTTTTAATCTTTTGTAATATTTCTTCCGATTACTAATTTTTGAATCTCGGTTGTTCCTTCTCCAATGGTACATAATTTAGAGTCGCGATAGAATTTCTCTACCGGAAAATCTTTAGTATATCCATATCCACCAAAAATCTGTACCGCTTCGTTTGCGATTCTCACACATGCTTCCGATGCAAAATATTTAGCCATTGCTCCTTCTGTCGACATCGGTTGTTGATTATTTTTCAGGTATGCAGCTTTGTAAATTAATAATTCAGACGCTTCGATTTCGGTTGCCATCTCCGCCAACTTGAAGTTAATTGCCTGAAAATTAGCAATTGGCTGCCCAAATTGGTGTCTTTCTTTCGAGTATTTCAAGGCTGCTTTGTATGCACCTTTCGCAATTCCTAAACTTAGTGCTGCAATAGAAATTCTACCTCCATCTAATATCGTAAGCGCTTGTTTGAAGCCTTCTCCTACTTCTCCTAAGCGGTTTTCGTCTGAGACACGTACGTTATCAAAAATTAATTCTGCCGTTTCGGATGCACGCATTCCTAATTTATTTTCCTTCTTTCCAGAGGTAAATCCTGGTGTGCCTTTTTCTACTACAAAGGCTGTGGCATTATTTTTCGCTCCTTTTTCTCCTGTTCTTGTCATCACTACTGCAACATCTCCAGAGATGGCGTGTGTAATAAAATTTTTAGCACCGTTGATTACCCATTCGTCTCCATCTTTCACTGCTGTTGTACTCATTCCACCAGCATCCGATCCTGTATTATGCTCTGTTAATCCCCACGCACCGATCCATTCTCCGGTGGCTAATTTTGGGATCCAGCGCTGTTTTTGTTCTTCTGTTGCAAAAGTTAGGATATGATTTGTACAAAGTGAGTTATGTGCTGCAACAGATAAACCAATCGAAGGATCTACCTGAGAAATTTCGTCTACAATTGCGATGTATTCATCATACGATAACCCGCTTCCGCCTAATTCTTCTGGTACTAGAATTCCCATAAAACCCATCTCTCCTAACTTCTTGAAAACTTCTACAGGGAAAGTTTGGCTTTCGTCCCATTCCATTACATGAGGAAGAATATTTTGAGTTGCGAAATCTCTTGCTGATTGTGCGATTAACTGAATATTTTCGTTCTCTAAGTGTTTCATTTTTTTGTATGTTTTTGCTCGGCTAAAATAAAATTATTATTGATGAAATGAAAATTTTCGGTTTGTTCTTTTCGATGTTGTTAAAAAAACGAGCATTTTACGAAATCCGACATCTATAAAACTAGATTTGTTGGATAATTGTTTTGTTGGGTTTTCTTTTCTATAGATTCTATAGGAGAAAGCTGTTCTTTTCGTTTTAGATTTTCTTTTTCAGTCGATTCAATCGTTCTTCATAATTTTTATTTTCGAGATAATCTGGTTCGATATGAATCAAAACATCTGCAATTTCTGGTATTTTAAATTTTATAAGATCTTTTACTAAATGACTAATTTCATGCCCTTCTCCTACCGAAATTCCTTTGTCTACAATGACATGTAAATCTACAAAATACATCATGCCCGATTTCCTGATGTTGGCCTTATCGGTTCCTAAAACTCCGGGTACTTGCAGTGTTATTGTCTTGATATTTTCTATTAGTTCATCATACAAATGTTCGTCCATGATTTCGCCCAAAGCCGGACGTAAAATTCTATACGCATTGTACAGTATAATTCCCGATGCTATCAGTGCTGCAACATCATCCGATGCTTCCCATCCTGGTCCTAGAATAAGTGCGAATGAAATCCCTATAAATGCCATGACAGAGGTTATCGCATCACTTCTGTGGTGCCACGCATCTGCCTTGAGAGAAGAACTGTTGGTTTCTTTACTTTTTCGGATAACGTATTGGTAAGATAGTTCTTTGAACAAAATAATTCCTGCCAAAACAATCAGCGTAAATGGTTTTGGCATATCGTGCGGTGTTAAGATATTTTGTACACTTTCGTAAGCAATGATACAGGCCGAAACAATCAGAAACAAAACTACCATAAATGTTACGATTGCTTCTGCTTTCCCGTGTCCATAAGGATGATTTTCATCGGCCGGACGAGACGAATACTTCAAACCAAATACTACGAGAATAGACGAAAAGACATCTGTTGTAGATTCTATGGCATCTGCAATTAAAGCATAAGAGTTGCCGAGATATCCTGCCACACCTTTGATAAGAGCTAAGCAAAGATTTCCTAAAACACTAAATATAGAAGCTTTTATTGCTTTATCTGTATTCGATTCCATAAAGATAAAAAAACCCCACCGAAGTGAGGTTCTAAAGGTAAGTTTTATTTTTCTAAAAACGGATATTTATAATCTGTTGGGTGTACGAATTGTTCTTTTACTGTACGTACTGATGTCCAACGAAGTAAATTCATTGCAGATCCTGCTTTGTCATTTGTTCCCGATGCTCTTGCTCCACCAAATGGCTGTTGACCTACCACTGCTCCGGTTGGCTTGTCATTGATATAGAAGTTTCCAGCTGCGTTTTCCAATGCTACATATGCTTTTTGCAATGCATCTGCATCCATAGCATAGATTGATCCTGTTAAAGCATACTCAGAAGTTTCATCTACTAATTGTA
This sequence comes from Weeksella sp. HMSC059D05, assembly GCF_001809725.1. Classification (NCBI taxonomy): domain Bacteria; kingdom Pseudomonadati; phylum Bacteroidota; class Flavobacteriia; order Flavobacteriales; family Weeksellaceae; genus Weeksella; species Weeksella sp. HMSC059D05. Next base: position 50,854 of record NZ_KV798535.1, on the reverse strand, counting down.
GAGTTTCTTCGTATTTATCTTCGTCGTATACATAAATCGTCAAGACAGGGCCGAATATTTCTTCTACCATGCTTTCGTATTTTGGGTTGGTTGTTTTAAGAACTGTTGGTTCTATAAAATAACCTTTCGACTTGTCGAAATTTCCACCATAAACAACTTCTACCTCAGCAGATTCTTTTGCACGAGTAATGTAACCTGATATTTTATCGAATGCTTTCTCATCGATTACCGCATTCACAAAATTCGTAAAGTCTTCTGGTGTACCAACGGTTACGGTAGACAGCATATCTTTCATTTCTTTTTCTACTTCTGCCCACAAGTTGGTTGGGATATATGCACGAGAAGCTGCTGAACATTTTTGCCCTTGATATTCGAATGCGCCACGCACCAATCCAATTGCTACGTCTTTTGCTTTAGCAGATTTATGCACCATTACGAAATCTTTTCCTCCTGTTTCTCCTACGATGCGTGGGTAAGTTTTGTGTGTATTGATATTGTCTCCGATGCGCTTCCAGATATCTCTAAAAACTGTTGTTGATCCTGTGAAATGGATTCCCGAAAAGTCTGGATGTTCAATAACTGTTTTAGCGGTTTCTGCTCCACCGGTCAATACCATATTGATTACTCCGTCTGGTAAACCTGCTTCTTTCAACACTTCCATGATTACTTTTGCAGAAAGCAATTGTTTGTCTGATGGTTTCCACACTACTACGTTCCCCATCAATGCCATACAGGTAGGTAAATTACCAGAAATTGCCGTAAAGTTGAACGGCGTTAGGGCGAAGGTAAATCCTTCTAACGGACGATATTCTACACGGTTCCATACTCCTGGAGATGAAATTGGTTGATCTGCATAAATTTCGGTCATGAATTTTACATTGAATCGTAAAAAATCAATCAACTCACAAGCAGAATCAATCTCGGCTTGCATGGCGTTTTTCGATTGACCAATCATCGTTGCAGCATTGATTTTTGCACGATATGGTCCTGCAATAAGGTCAGCTGCCTTTAAGAAAATAGCTGCTCGTTCTTGCCACGTAGTTCTCGACCAGGTCTTGCGTGTTTCTAAAGCTACTTCGATAGCTTTTTTCACATCTTCTTGGGTCCCTACATGATAATATCCTACTACTTTCTGATGGTCGTGTGGAGGACGAATTTCTTTTTTATTATTGCTAAAAATTTCTTCGGCCCCTATGTATTGCGGAACCTCGGTTATTTCCGAGAACATTTTTTTGTAAGCTGCTTGTAATTCTGCACGTTCTACAGAACCTGCTCCATATGCTTTTACTGGTTCATTCGCTATTGTTGGAATGGAAAAAAAACCGTTTGCCATTTGTTTGTATTTTATTATTTAATTTCCACAAATTTAGTGATATTCTTTTAGAATCCTCAACAGTTCAGTTTAAAGTTTCGATTCGTAAGCTTGTAAATAAACAAAAGTTATATGCCAAAAAAGTTGTTCTATAAAAAAGTTAAAAACAACTTCCCGTAGTATTTCTTCTTTTTGGGCGATGTGCTACTTACGAGAATTTCCCTCTCCGTAACCAATCAGCATATCATACCGAAAACCCCACGGCCTGAAATAGAACAAAGCTTGATACAGATTTTCGGTCTGCCAAAAACTTCCATCGATATAGGTTTGCGACACTTCGGCTGTTTTGGTGTTTCGTACCGCAAATTGATAATTGTAATAGCCTTGCTTCAAGTATAGTTCTACTTCCCACAATCCGCTTTCGCTCATTCTCATTTTATTGGTATCGGTAAGCTGCCAATCGTTGAAAGCACCAACCACAAACACTTCAAAATCTTGACCACGAAAATCGAACGGTTCTAAAGCAAAATTTACCCATGTGTAATCTGCTTCGGATGCTGCGTTTCTTTCGGTGCCGACACGAATGGTTCGGATGTAAAAATTCCCGTTGATATCTGGATAATCATTGTACAAATATTGATATTGAGGTTCGTGCGGACGAAGAAAAGTGTAATAAACACTGTCTTGCCGAAGTGTTTTCTCGGTAGAAAGTGCTGGCACGTCTAGATTTTTGGTATCGAACCAATTGTACTCGCTTCCGCCTTCCATTACCCATTTGTTCGAATTATATATTAATTGGTTGCTTCTAGAAAATTGTGGTGTCATTGGCATACCATCGTTCCAATTGTTATTTTTCATGACGTATAGTTTTGCAGCTTCGGGTGATTCGGTAAGATTCACATTCGCACTAGCTACCTGAACTTGGATTCTTTGGTTGTACCATTCATCCAGACTATTTACATAACGTGTGGCTTGTACACCTAGATCAACTTGATTTTGATAAACTGCGAAACGCTTGGTAAAAATCGGCTTCGTATCATTATCCAAATAAACCGTAAGCATATAATTACCAGACAGTTTAATATTCATATCTCTGTTGGGAATTTGGATTTGATAATTGGTATATTTCTGATAGGTATTGAAGGAGTTTTTATAAGTTTTGATATAATCTGAACTGTATCCGTCTAAATATTCTGACTGGAATACGTTGGAAGGCGACCAGTCGGCGTTTCTATGTTCGATTTTGTATTGATAACGTTTATAACCCGCTTCTAAATCATCAAACGACAACAATAAATAGCCTTTTCCTAGTTCGATTATTGGTGTATTATCGTTGGTCTGTGGATTGAATAATTGGATCGCTTGAATATTTTTCGGTGGTTGAACATAGGGGATTTGAGCATAAGAAACGCCTACCATTATGCATACAAAAACAACAAACAACTTAGTGAAATTCATTGAAAAATCGTGGTTTTATTTTGTTAAAAGTTAGACATAATACTCCGTTGAGAAAAATTAACAAGCCCAATAATAAAACAAATACTGGTTTTAAGAGTAGATTATCCCACAGGTTCTTCATCATTAGACCATTGATAAAATTAAAAAAATTTTCGGTTTGTAGGGATGTTGCAAAATGCAAGACAAAGACAAGTGAAATAATCCAAACCAGAAATACGTTGTACTTTGAAAAAGAGCTTATAAAAACAAAACTGAAAACAACGATAAAGTATAAACCAATTGAGGACAGGGCTAAATTGTAATCATAGGTTGTCGAGACGCCGTTACTATACCAAAGCTGATGTGCAAAAAACATTTGCATACATATCAGTATAGATATAATGAAACTCAACAACATGTGTAAAAATAGTCTCATAGATAATAAAAGTGTCTACATCTTAGAACGCAGACACTTTTGGCTTATTGTTTAGATTTTAACTTTTTTTTAATAAATTGAAGGGTATTTTGCAGGGTTCGATTCGTGCATCAATGCATATACTCGTTCTACAATTTCATCTACCGAAGGTTTCGAGAAATAATCTCCATCGGTGCCGTACGGTGGACGGTGTTCTTTTGCTGCAATGGTTAGCGGCTGACTGTCTAATAAATGATAGGCTTTTTGTTCTTCGAGAATTTTTTGCAACATATAGCCGGTTGCTCCCCCTGGCACATCTTCGTCTATAACTACCAATCGGTTGGTTTTCTCTAATGATTGATAGATTGCATGCGACTGATCGAACGGTATCAACGATTGCACATCGATAACTTCTGCATCTATCCCCAGCATAGCCAACTCTTTTGCTGCATCCATAACAATTCGCCAAGTAGAACCGTAGGTTACCAACGTAACATCTGCACCCGTCTTGGTGATTTCTACTTCGCCAATTGGCGTGGTAAACTCACCCAAATTCGATGGCATTTTCTCTTTCAGTCGATAACCATTCAGGCTTTCTACAACGATTGCAGGCTCGTCTGTTTGCAATAGTGCATTATAAAAACCAGCTGCTTTTGTTAGGTTTCTTGGCACCAGTACATTTACTCCACGCACCAGAGACAAAATCCCTCCCATTGGTGAACCCGAATGCCAAATCCCCTCTAGTCGATGTCCGCGTGTTCGTATGATAACGGGTGCTTTTTGTCCGCCTTTGGTACGATAAAAAACGGTCGCCAAATCATCCGAAATACCTTGCAAACAATATAGAATATAATCTAGGTATTGGATTTCTGCAATTGGCCGAAGTCCTCGCATAGCCATACCAATTCCTTGTCCTAGTATCGTAGCCTCTCGTATTCCGGTGTCTGAGATTCTTACTTTCCCGTATTTTTCTTGCAAGCCTTCTAATCCTTGGTTAACATCTCCTATGTTCCCCGAATCTTCACCAAAAACAACTACATTGGGGTATTGCTCGAAGATTTTATCAAAATTATCTCGCACAACTACACGCCCGTCTTCTAGGCGATTTTCTTCATAGACTGGTTCTACATTTCGGATGTTCTTTACGGCTTTTTCGGTATCGCTATACAGCTTAGAGCTATAGTTTTCTTCTTCTTTTGCCATATTCTCTTCTAGCCAAGAAATCAGGGCTGCTTTTGCAGTAAGGGTTTCTTCTCGTGTAAGGCGTAAAACTTTTCTTGCGGCTGCATATACATCTCGCTTGAAAGGTGTTTTTTTGGTTTTCAATTGACTTAATTCTACGCCGATAAAAGCAGCGTTTGCAGATTCTTTTTGTAGATTTTCTACCAGTGTAACTACCTCTTCTTTTGCAGCAACAATCGGATCTAAATAGTTTTGCCAAGCAATTTTTTGCTCAGTTTTCACATGAGTTTTCCATTCTTTTTCTAGGGCTTCTAACTCTTCTTCAGAAATTATTGTATGCTCATTTACTTGATAGGCCAAGATCCATTCTTTGAATTTTTTTATTCCATCAAATTCTTTTTCCCAAGCCAAACGTTCCTCGTTTTTGTACCGTTCGTGTGATCCCGAAGTCGAGTGTCCTTGCGGCTGCGTACATTCTGTAACATGAACAATGCACGGAATATGATGTTTGCGTGCCAATTCTTCTGCCTGTTTATAGGCTTCTACCAGCTCTAGGTAATCCCAGCCTTTAGCCGTAATTATTTCATAACCTCTTTCTTCATTGGTTCGTTGGAAACCGCTCAACATTTCACTTAGGTCCGATTTTGTTCTTTGGTACTGAGCAGGCACAGAAATTCCGTATCCGTCGTCCCAAATAGAGACCACCATAGGCACTTGCAAAACTCCTCCGGCATTGATAGTTTCCCAGAAATGCCCTTCGGAGGTAGATGCATCTCCTATTGTACCAAAAGCTATTTCGTTTCCGTTGTTCGAGAAGCGCCCATCCTGATCACCGATTGCTCTGTACACGGCCGATGCTTGCGCCAGCCCCAAAAGGCGTGGCATTTGCCCTGCAGTAGGCGATATGTCTGAGCTAGAGTTTTTTTGTTCTGTAAGGTTCTTCCAAGAGCCATCTTCGTTGAGAGAGCGGGTAGCAAAGTGCGATGTCATTTGTCGCCCGGCAGAGGCCGGTTCGTTTTGCAAATTGGTATCGGCATAGAGCTGAGCAAAAAACTGCTGAATAGTTAATTCGCCAATCGCCATCATGAAAGTTTGGTCGCGGTAATAGCCCGAACGGAAATCTCCATTCCTGAAAACTTTTGCCATGGCAATTTGCGGAAGCTCTTTTCCATCGCCAAAAATACCAAATTTTGCTTTCCCGGTAAGCACTTCTCTACGCCCCAAGTAACTCATTTCTCGTGAGATGAAGGCTGTTTTATAATCGTTGAGGATTTGTGTTTTTAATGTATCGAAGGAAATTTTTTCCATATCCTGTGTTCCCATTCAAAAGTAAATTTTGTTTGTTACCTTACAAAAGTAGCAAATTAAAGTGAAAAAATATTGTTTTTTCATCGCCAGCGACCCTAAGCTCTTTCCTTGTCTTTGCTATTATAGAAGTATTATTGCCTTTTTTCTATGTTTTCTTGCCGTTAGAAAAAAGGCTTTTTTGGCATATTTTTTGTGCATAACACATAACTTACAGCCTTTATAAACACGCTACAATGGTGAAATTTTGTTTATTATCTTGCCAAAACTGCTTTTGAATGCAATAGCTATTGACTACAATTGTCTACATCTGTAATTTGACTATTTTGGAAATATCAAAAAAATAATTTTTAGATTTTAAAAAATAATTTTCAGATTTTTAATTATTGGTTTATATTTACACTTTTGATTTTACACGTCAAAAAAAAAATCTATTTATTATACAAACCTTGTGAAACAACCTAAACTTTTTTTTAGAAAATGAACAAAAAAAACCTCCTTCTATTAACTATTAATATAATACTGTTTGCAGCAAGCAGCCTGCACGCACAAGTTGGGATCAACACCGATAACCCACAGCAAACTTTTCATGTAGACGGTAAAAAAGACAACCCCACTACCGGCTCACCATCTGCAGACCAACAAAAAGACGATGTAGTGATAACCGAAGAAGGCCGCCTGGGCATAGGCACCATAGCGCCAACCGAAAGTCTAGATGTAGACGGTAGAACAAGAATACGCAATACCGACTCGCTGACAAACACAGCAGTATCGGCACTGTATGTGGACGAAAATGGTCTGGTGGGCAGAAGCTCTAGAAACATTAAGGCAGCTTACCTTGGATCCAACAAAAAATACAATCCAGGGAATTTTGAAGACTATAAGCATAATAACCATTATTATCTTCCGGTAACTCTAGACGATGTCAAGGTCAACACACTTGGTGTTACCTATGTACCAGAAAGCACAACACCAGAAGGTGTGAAAAAACCTGCGTCTATACAAATACACGAAGATGGGTATTATATGTATTCTGGCTCTATAACCTTTATGGGCAGCCTAAATAATGATGGCAATGGACTTGGATACATAGATTTTTTCATAAATGTTTCTGGTTATACGGGGTCTGGTTCTGGTCATCAAGATGATGAAGGTTATTACACGATAGGTGGGAGAAGAGCTTTCACGAGAGAGAGTCTGAATTCTGGTGCGTCTTATTCCTACACCTTTCCTACCAAAATAGCCTATCTACATGCAGGGACCACCTTCACCATATCCATGTTTAACAGTAAAATCCCAACATCATTTGGTCGTGTAAATTTTGGAACTAGTTCTTTTAGCACCTTTTTTGTCGACGGTTCGGGTGATGTGCCCTCGTACACCCTCAGCATCATCAAACTATAAGATGGATGCCAGTTCAAAATTTTATAAATAAAAAAACACCTAAAACTCAATAAAAAAATGCATACTAAAACCTTTACTCTCCTTATAATTCTATTGGTAGCAAGCAGCCTCTATGCCCAAGTCGGGATCAACACCGAAAACCCGCAGCAAAGATTTCATGTAGACGGCCAAAGAGACAACCCCACTACCGGCTCGCCAACGGTAGACCAACAAAAAAACGACGTAGTCATCACAGAAGACGGTCGTGTAGGTGTAGGCACCACAGAACCCACCGAAAGCCTAGATGTAAACGGAAAAGCAAGAATACGCAACACCAATACGCTAGACAGCGAAACGGTATCGCCCCTGTATGTAGACGAAAATGGCTTGCTGGGCAAGGCAGAAATCCATCAGTTTTTTTCATATTATTCACCGGGTAATTTTGCTGAAGATCTTAAACCATATTTTGTAGATGAATTTCTTTATAAAGAAAATAATCCTTACATATTTAAAATGTATAATGAACCTTATACTGTTGATGCCAATACCCTACATGTAGAAATTACTACACAAGGTGAAGCCAAAATCCCGGCAAAAGGAACCTACTTTATAGGAGGCTCTATATTACCCGTATTGATTTTTAATGGAAATGACGGCCAAGAATATGCACACATCACCTATGATATTGAGGTGAAAAAAGAGGGGGAAACCAGTTGGACATCGATATCTGGAGGGAGAGCCGCTTACCCGAGAAAAAATCTCACCTATTTGTTTTATACTGCTATATTCCCTGCCACGATCGTAGACCTAGAGCCAGGCACATTGGTGAGAGTATCGCTGTACTGCACCAATACAGCCACCTCTAAAAGCACTATACCTAGTAATATCAATCATAACTCAAGTCGATTATATAGTTTTCCAGCGTTTACACTCGATATTTATAAGCTATAGAGAGATGAGATACTGTAGAAGCTTCTTTATTCGATGGCTGGGTAGAGATTACTATATTAATAACAACAAGACATTTTACAGCAAAGTAATCCATACAGAATAAAAAATTTTAATAAATGGATTATAGAATACAACTTAAACTTTTATAAAAAAATGCATAGAAAAAACATCATCCTTCTTATAGTGCTTCTTGTGGCAAGTAGCCTATATGCACAAGTCGGGATCAACACCGATAACCCGCAACAACTGTTTCATGTAGACGGTAAAAAAGACAACCCACCTACAGACTCACCAACTGCAGACCAACAAAAAAACGACGTAGTCATCACTGCAGATGGCCAACTTGGCATAGGCACCACGCTGCCAAGCGAAAGTCTAGATGTAAATGGCGGAGTAAGAATAAGAGTACTAGATTCTATACCCGACCCTAAAGCTATACCGATCTATATAGATGAAAACGGTTTGGTAGGTATGGCAGACTTTACTAAAGTAGCTACTTTTATAGTTTCTGATAAAAATTATGTTGTAGAACCAGGTCCGTTTAATAGCGGTACACCTTATATTCTACCAATAAATTCTGATGATCTAAAGAAAAACACGCTAAAAGTTACAACCTCATCGAATAATGCAATCATCCCAGAAGATGGAGTTTATTTGATTTCAAGTTCTGTAGCTGCTCGACTTTTATTTAATCCAGCTGATACTCAAAAATACGGGTATATAACTTTTAGTATCGACATAAAAAGAAATGGGGAATCTACTTGGACTACGGTATCAGGCGGTAGAAAAACTTTTTTCAGAGTAACAAATCCCTTAGAAGACAATTATACCATTCCTACGGCCATTGTCCGACTAGATTCTGGTTCGTCTGTTAGGGTGAAAATGTTCAGAACAAAAGATAGTAGTGGTAATCTTCAGGGAGCCTCTATCCTTACCTCTTATATAGGAGGTGTAAACCGACACAGAGGATTTACACTCAATATCAAAAAGCTAAATGAATAAAATTTAGCTACCAATCGACATGTTCACCTAAGAAAAAGCAGCCAATTTCTTGCCAATCGGTTCTAGAATTTATTCTATTTTCAGTTCAGCAATGATCGGGAAATGGTCAGATTCTATAAAGTCACCGCGGTAAAAATTGGTTACTTTTATATTCTTCGAGACCCAAATATGATCGATATTGGTTCTGAAAATTGGGACAAAAGCATTCCATGAATTCTGAAAACCAAAGCCCAAACGAGCATCTTTTAGTTTATCATTTTTTATTTTATTGATGTTCGGCGAGAAGAGCGTACAATTAAGATCACCCACCAACAATATATTCTCATGGTCAGACTCTTCTATATCTTTTTTCATCAACTCTAGTTGAAGATTCCTTTTCTCGAACCGCGCCTGGTTAGGCAATGGCGGCACTGGATGCGTCCCCAAAACTTGTATTTTTTTTTCGCCTACCGAAATGGTTGCCCATAAAGATGGATGCCTATCATCTATATAATTTTTCACTACCAGAGAATCTATTGGGTAGCGACTATACAAAGCGATACCAAAATTATTATCCCGCACTTCTTCGTGATAATACGGGTATAAAGTACGCAGATTATCCAAGTTATTTTGCCATTTTGTGGTAACTTCTTGCAGCAAAACAAGATCGGCTTTTTCTTTGTTTATAAATTGCATCAGCGTATATACATCGCTGTTCTGAGAATAAATATTGACGCTTGCCACCTTGTAGTTCGGAGACTCTGTTTTGGCATTTTCACCAAAATAGAAAGGACGTATCAACATAAATAATTGCCAAAAACACAAAATAAATAGTACCGGAAAAAGAATAGATTTCCTTTGATTTTTACGTACTGCATAAATATAGAGGGCCGTACAAACCAGCGTAAACGCAAGCGTATACACAGAATACTGCGCAACAATATCGAACAACCAATAATCGGCAAAAGCTCTACCTGTAAGATAAGCCAAAAAGAACAAGTAAACTAAAACTTTACTTACCTTTGCAAAACCAAAAGGTGAATTATTTTTCATCGAAACAAAAATAAAGAAAACAAAGAACAATTATCACTTTATGACAAAAATTGGCATACTAGGCGGCGGACAATTAGGTTATATGTTTTTGCAAAACGCACTACAATACCCTTTCGAGATTCACATCCTTGATCCGTCGCCCGACGCACCTTGTGCAAAACACGCACATTCTTTTACAATAGGAGATTTTGCAGACTACCAAACAGTACTAGATTTTGGCAAAACAGTAGACGCCATCGGGATAGAGATAGAACATGTAAATACAGATGCATTGCGCGAACTGAAGAAAATGGGCAAACACATTGTTCCCGATCCTGAAGCATTAGCCATCATACAAGACAAAGGCGTACAGAAAAATTTTTATACAACACATAAAATTCCGACAGCACCCTATATCACAATCAACAATTGGGAAGAAATCCCCGAGAAAGAAATACAGTTTCCTAGTTTCCAGAAAACACGAAAAGGAGGCTATGATGGGAAAGGAGTTCAGTTTTTATGCAATGAAAATGATTTTCAAAAACTACTACAAGCACCTTCTATCATCGAAAAAGCAGCCAATCTAGAAAAAGAAATAGCCGTTGTAGCCGTTGCAGACCATCTTGGCAATGTAGTTACCTACCCAACAGTAGAATTGGTTTTCAATGAAGAGTACAATTTATTAGACTACCTCTTGATGCCGTCTACCCTACCGAAATCCACCTCTGAAAAAGCTGAACATCTAGCCATAGAAGTCGTAAAAGCTTTGCAATCACCAGGAGTTTTTGCAGTAGAAATGTTCCTGAACAAAGACGGTTCTATTTGGGTAAACGAAACGGCCTGCCGTGTCCACAACTCGGGGCACTCTACCATAGAGGCAGCCGAAAGTTCTCAATTCGATCAAATGCTTCGAACCTTAGCAAAATTACCTTTAGGCTCTACAAAACTCTTATCAACTTCTGCCATGGTAAATTTGATTGGAGCAGATGGCGAAGTTGGCTCTGCCGAAATAAAGAACATAGAAAAAGTATTGACAATACCAGGAACATATTTGCATTGGTATGCCAAGACAGAAACACGACCTGGACGAAAAATGGGTCATTTAACATTCCTAAATAATGATTTAGACGAATTAAAAAACAATATCCAACACATTAACCAAACCATACAAGTGGTTGCAAAAAAATAAAATTATGGTCGGAATAATCATGGGGAGCGATAGTGACTTACCAATTATGCAAGAAGCAGCAAATTTCTTAGCATCACTCTCTATCCCGTACGAATTGACAATAGTTTCTGCACATAGAACACCGATTAGAATGGTGGAGTATGCACAGAATGCCAAAAGCAGAGGAATACAAGTTATTATTGCCGGTGCTGGTGGCGCAGCGCATCTACCTGGTATGATCGCCTCCTTGACGACGCTTCCTGTAGTAGGCGTGCCAATAAAATCATCTAATTCTATCGACGGATGGGATTCTATTCTTTCTATTTTGCAAATGCCAAACGGAATTCCGGTAGCAACGGTTGCACTAAACGCAGCCAAAAACGCGGCAATTCTTTCTGCACGTATTCTGGGAAGTTCTAATGATGAAATTACAGAAAAATTAACTCGCTACCAGCAAGAAATGGAAGCACAAGTAGAAGAAAAAATTGAGAAGGTAAAAGAAAAATATCCGAATCGATTCGATAAATAAGAATAAAAAAGCAGCACTTGTATGTAAGTAGCTGCTTTTTTTTTACAATATTAGTACTCCCTAGGGGAATCGAACCCCTCTTTTCAGAATGAAAATCTGATGTCCTAACCGATAGACGAAGGGAGCATCAATTGCTATAGTTTTTTATTTTTTTTGACTTGTTTTGAGAATAACGCCGATGTACAATTCATTTAGAATCATACAGCGACATTTTCATTCTCTTAGAATAAAGCCTTTGCTTTATTCATACAAACAAAACACAAAAAACAATTTTTATAATGTTTCCTTAAAATATTAAGGAAAAAAAATCGCAACAGGTATTTTTTGCTGCGAAAATTTGTACTCCCTAGGGGAATCGAACCCCTCTTTTCAGAATGAAAATCTGATGTCCTAACCGATAGACGAAGGGAGCACTAGACGACTCAGGATATTATCCTAATCCGTTGATATGTTTTGCCAATTTGCTTTTCAGGTTGGCAGCTTTGTTCTTATGAATGATGTTGCGTTTTGCCAATTTATCAATCATAGAAGTAACTTTTGGGAATGCTGCTTCTGCTACTGCTTTATCCTCCTCTCCACGTAATTTTTTTATTGCAGTACGTGTTGATTTGTGATAATATCTATTTCTATCGCGTTTTACGGCGTTTTGTCTTACTCTCTTTAATGCTGATTTATGATTTGCCATAGCTAATAATAATCTTAATATAAATTATCTTACTTTTTTGGTTCGGCAAAGATAAAAACATTTTATTAATCTAAGCAAATTAAAACATAAAAATTACATGTTATTATCCTTTTTACGAGAATTCTCCTATTTAAGCAGACAATCCTCTCACCAAAAGCGGATGCAAATATAGCAAGAGTTTTGATATCTACAAATTCTTCGTAGATAAAAAATGTTAAAGTTTTTTGTTAAAAAAAGTTAAAGTAGTTAAAGTAATGTCAAACACACAGAAAAATAGATACGATTAGCAACTGGAAAACTATTTTTGTTTCGCTTTAACAGTTTTGAATACGATTTGATATGAATTTTAAAGTATTTGGAGTTTTTAGTATACTTGCAACGCTATTGTTTACCTCATGTACAACATCTTCGGTTGCTACCAATAATAATCCATTGTTAGCAAACAGAAGTTTTGCTCCACAAGCGAAATTCTTTACTCCTCACAACAAACTAATCAATAAACGTGCCATAAACGTCTCTCCAATCGAAATTAAACCAGAAGTGCAGAGTTTGGCTATTCTCAATACCGTTATAGAAGAGACAAACCATGTTTTTTCTGACTTACTTTTGCAAGAAGCAGAAACTTACTTAGGTACCCCTTACCGCTATGGCGGGACCACTCGTCGTGGAATCGACTGTTCGGCTTTTGTACGTAATGTTTTCTCTATCTTAAACAAAGACTTACCACGCGTATCGGCTGACCAAGCCAAACAAGGAGAACGTATCGCTACAGAAAACTTAAAAGAAGGCGATTTGGTATTCTTTGCAACGAAAGGGAGAGGTCGTGTAACCCATGTAGGAATTGTTCACGGAAGAGATGAAAATGGCGTTCTACAATTTATCCATTCTTCAACCTCTAAAGGAGTTATCATCACGCCAATTACAGATAGTTATTGGGGCAAAAGATATCTATACGGCAAACGAGTTCTTTAATACTTAAAACGAAAAACAAACAACATAAAAAAAGCTGCTTCAGAAACGAAGCAGCTTTTTTATATGAGGAGAATTTTTTATAAAAACTTAGTACTAGAATCGGACTTTCATCCCACCCATCACATTGATTCCGGCTTGAGGAAAGTAATAAGCTTCCCCGTAATAAAACCCATACGATTCGTATTCTTTATCGAATAAGTTGTTAATCAAAAATGTAAAATCTACTGCTTGTTTTCCTTTCATTTTCAGGCCATAGCTCAACGTAAGATCTGTTAATAGATAGCTTGCTAATTGTCCATCTACTGGCTCTGTATTCGATAAATATTGTTCTCCTACATATTTCGTATACCAGTTGATTCTGAAATTCTTGATTGGCATTACATCAAAACCTGCTCCAGCAACCCAACTTGGCGAAAGAATGGTTTGGGTATCACCGTAAGCAACTACAAACTCATTTCCTTGTGCATCATATTCGGTTGTTTTGTAGTCTTTGTTGATGTTTTTACTCCAAGTTGCATTCCCGAATACAGAAACTCTTTGGGGAACAATTGCGTATTGTGCGTCTAACTCGACTCCTGCTCGATAACTCTTTCCGATATTTTTTCTCAAAGGTGATCCGACATCATTCACCGCTCCGGTATAGACCAACTGATTTTTGTAGAGCATATAATATCCGTTGAGGTTAACCGAGAATCGTCCTGCTTTCTTATAACCTAACTCGAAATCTTGTAGATGTTCTGACTTTGGTTTTTCGGCTTGATTATATTTGTAATCGTTACGAAGTGGCTCTCGGTTTGATATTCCGTAATAGGTATAAAAACTGTGTTGATTATTTACCTTATAGTTTATACCAACTTTTGGATTGATAAAATTAAATTGATCGTCGAACGGTCGGAAATCATCACTGTCATTCTCTCCTCCTTCGTGATATTTCCCAACATAATCGATAAAACGATATTGCAAATCACCATAAAATTCCCAATTATCTAACCCATATAAAACTTTTGCATAGGCTGCAAGTTGAGATTTGGTTGCATAATTATTGTAAAATTTATAATCTGGTAATTGCCAATCGAAGTCTTTCATCCATTTTACAAATCCGTAGTGATCTCCTTTGTATTGGTTTGCAGAAAGTCCCCAGAAAAACTTGAAGTCGCCTAAGCGTTGATTTTCCATTTCCCAGTTGAAACCATAAAAATCGTTGTTTAACCATTTCTGACGAATAAGATCTGTTCTTTTCAGTTGTGTAAATTCTTCTAATTTGTACTTACTCAATCTTTCGTTTTGCTTATAATCTTCATAATACCCTTTTCCTTTGGTATAGTGTAGGGTAAGTTTCGACTTCCAGTCATCCCCCATTTTTTGATTCCACGTAAAGAAGTAATGATTTTGTTGGTAGTTATCGGTTTGATTGTCATAATACCCAATAACTTTAGACCAATCTTCATTATAGATTGCCCCCGATGGGTTGAATCTTCTATTTTCGTTCATCATTGCACGGGTTACTCCTCCCCAAGCTTGGTATGTTTTTTCGTTACCGTACATATTTTGGAAACGGAAAGAGGTGCGGTTGTTCAGCTCGTATACAGCGGTAAAATCATACGACCAAAGTTTACTTGATGCCCGTTCTATATAACCGTCAGAGCGGAGATGGGAAGCACGTACATCGACAGAAAATTTATCATTGAGGATTTTTCCTGTTCCACCTTGTACGGTATATTTTTGCGAATTGAAGCTACCATAAGAGCCTGCTAACTCTAGAAATGGATCTCGAGATGGTGCTTGCGTTTCTATGTTAACGCTTGCTCCAAAAGCGGCCATCCCATTCGTAGAAGACCCCACGCCGCGCTGGATATAAATTGCATTGGTAGAGGAAGCTAAATCGGGCATGTTTACCCAGAAAACACCTTGTGATTCTGCATTGTTCAACGGAACGCCGTTTAGAGTAACATTTACTGAGCTCTCCCCTAGACCACGAATCCGAATGGTAGAATAGCCCATTCCGTTTCCAGTATCAGAAGAGGTGAGAATAGATGTTCCACGATTGAGCAAAGTAGGAATATCTTGCCCTAAGTTGCGTTCGTTCAGTGTTTTTTTGTTGTACTTTTCTACCGAAATTGGTAGTTGTTCTAGAATCGTTAAACCTTCTAATTCGATGTTCTCTGCTCGAATACTGTCTTGCTCTTGCGCCATAAGCCACTGAGCACTAATCATTGATAAAAGAAAAATTGACCTTTTCATAAAAAATAATAATTTATGAAAGGGACACAAAGAACCATGAGAATTTTTGGTTCTAGGTGAAGAAAACCGTTTCCCTTAGCAGCATTATCTGCTCAGGTTCTATGGGTATAATCTCAGCCTTTGCAAGCACCCCTTTCTATGAGCGGCAAAGATAACATTTTTTCTATAAGAAACTCAAAAGTTCTTCTAGCTTTGGCTAACTTCTGTTTCTTTAACTGTAAGATGCTGTATACTAACGGTTACCAACTCTTTTATCGGGAATAGCTTCATCAGTTTAGGGTCCGATTCTAATCCTACTTGATCGCAAATTTTCTTAAAGATATCATATTCTACAATATATTGATCAGAAAATCCATGCGTTGCATCGTAAGCAGTGGCGGGTGTCTTGCCTAAATTTTCAGCTGCTATTTTTGGTGAAAGACCGTGCAATTCTATTAGTAATAATCCATATTTTTGTAGAAAAGGTTTCCAGTTCTCAAGGTGTTCTTGTAGGTTATCTTCAATGGCATTGTTGGATATTCTTTTACCTCTATACGCAAAAGCTCCTGTAGATGTACTGATCCGGTTGCTTGGTTTGTCTACATCAGTCCAAATTCTGTTATGGTCGAGAAAGCTTCTCATATTTAACAAATCAGACAAATGTATGCCGTAATCGTGTTGCAAGTCGTGCGCTAAGGTTTTAGGATCGGATATATCGCCCCATATAACTTTTGCCCAAATATCGTTTTGGATGAGATTTGCTCGCGTTACTCGCAGGGCGGCTTCGTTATAGTCTGCTCCGACCAAAAAAAGCGGATACTCATCGAGATATTTTCCTCGCAAAGTTTTTCGTTCGATTACTTCGTATAAATGTTGTAGCAAAGCTCCGTTTCCACTTCCCATATCGAGAATTCCTTTGGGTTGAAGATTCAGTGGACGGTTGAAGATATCGATAATAAATTCATCTATAATTTTGAAATACGTGGCATGTGCTCCTCCACTTCCCCACACATTCATCTCTCTATGAACATGCTTTTCATCTTGCCCCTCTTCTATTTCTCTTATTTTTTTTGCAACCCCAAAAAGCAGCTCATTTAGCTGTGCGAAAAGAGGTAAATAAGAAACTGTTACTCCGTATGCTGTTGCGCGACGCGCAAAGAATAAGCCAACTGGGGTAAACTGGAAATTTTTACCTTTTTTATCGAACCATCCTAATTGGGCCAATGCAGAGAGTATTTTCTCGAAATGTTGGGGATTTTTGTGGTATTCGTCTGCACTAAATGATGCTTCCATAAAATACTTATGAAACATTCCACTCATCCCTAACCGTACGGCCAATGGTGCAATCAGAGCCCCTTCTATGTGTTTGCAGATTTGATGATGAAGTTTTTTATTTTCTAATGTATCTTGATGGGTCGGGACTATATATTTCTGATATTTGGTATATAGTTGCATCCATAGTGTGCAAAATTCTTGGTTGGTTTCTATACTATTGTACACCACTTCGTTTGACAAGTAAGCTGCTAGGTCTTGATAAATCTCATAATTACGGAAAGCGCGTTCACTATATTTTGACAATGAAATCGTAACCTCATCGGTAGAGTTATCTACTTCGTGTAGCAAATAATTCTGCGAAGCTAAAACATGAAATGCTACATTTAGATAGCCTTCGTTCGCCTGAAATTCTTCTGCTACTTGCTTTAGGGATACTTTTTTGCGTGTTAATAAAAAGTGTAATACTCCTCTTTTTGCCAAGGCAGATATGATTGGTGCCACAACAATTCCGTCTAGATGACGAAAAATGGTTTCGCGTAATTCTCTTTTATCCATAAATTAAAAATACAAAAAAACCGATACAAATATCGGTTTTCTTGTAAACTATTTTTTCTTCCTTAAGTTTGAAGAAAGTTTATTGATCGATACGCAAAAAAGCTCCTTTATGATTAAATTTCAACTCTAATCCGTCTGATAATTTCACCTCGTATCCTCTTTTTTCTTTCTCTACTTTATAGACCTGTGCATTTGGGTAGTGTTTTTTTATATACGACACGATATTTTGGTTGATAAATTGTGTTGGGATTGCCTTGCCTTTCCCGTCGACTTCTTTCCAGTTTCCTTTTCTATCAAACTCTACTTTTATCCCGTTATCCAAATAGACTTCGTACTCATCGACTAGGTTTCCTTTGGCATCTACTTTGGTTTTTGCAATAGTATTATTGGTGAAATTAGCTTTCAAGAAGCCTTGTGATGGTTGTGGTAATCGAGCATTTTGCACATTTGTTTGTGCGAATGTAAAGCTCCCGATTGCTATAAAACCTCCTATTAAAAGTGTTTTTATTTTCATTTTATCTATTTATAGTTTGGTTGCGTACTTATTTTGATTTACTTACGAAATTTCCGTTTTGATCGAATTTTAGCTCTACATCACTCGGATATAAATCCACTTCGTAACCTTGTGCCTTTTTTTCTACTTTCTCTACACCATCTGCAGGATAATTATTTTTGATATAATCGGTCAGAGGAGTAGGCAAAAAAGTTAGTTTCCCGATAGTTTCTTTTTCTTTTTTCACTTCTTCCCAATTCCCTCCTTGATCGAATTCTATCTTTGTTCCGTCGGTCAGTTGTACTTTATACTCATCGTCTTCTAGGTTATTTTTCTCATGAAGTGCATTCTGTATTTGTGCATTTGCAAAATTTTGAGTTATAAAATTTCTAACACTTTCGGGCAATTCATCTTCTTTCAATAATTGCTCGTTACGATCGACCGTTTCGGTTTTCACGGTTCCGTTTTCCTCTATCTCTTGGTAGGTTTCTTTCTTGTTATCTGTATTATTACATGATTGTAAACCGATCAAAGATATTATAGCAAGACTAAAGGCAATTTTTTTCATTTTCTATATTTTATTATTGTTGTATTGTCTTATGAAATTACAATCATCGTACCAAAACCTAAAGATTGATTTTGATATTATATTTCTCATAAAACGCTTTGATATGTGCCACGGCTTCTTCTGCAGTATCTACCAAGCGGTACAATTCTAAGTCTTTTTCTGCAATATACCCTTCTTCGAGCATGGTATTTTTGAGCCAATCGAAGAGACCACTCCAAAACTTTTTTCCTACCAAAACGATTGGGAATCGCCCTGATTTTTTAGTTTGGACTAACGTAAGTGCTTCAAATAATTCATCCAGAGTACCGAAACCGCCTGGCATCACAATAAACCCTTGAGAATATTTCACGAACATTACTTTTCTCACAAAAAAGTAATTGAAGTTTACCATGTACTGATTATCAATATAATCGTTGAGTTTTGCCTCGAATGGCAAACTAATCCCCAATCCTACAGAAGCTCCTCCTCCTCTTTGTGCTCCTTTGTTTGCAGCTTCCATTATAGCAGGGCCACCACCGGTAATTACCCCGAAACCAATTTGCGTTAATCGGTAAGCAATTTCCTCTGCCATGTTGTAATATAGATGATCGGGCTTGGTGCGTGCAGAGCCAAAAATAGATACACACGGTCCGATTTTTGACATGGTTTCGTAACCGTCTACAAATTCACTCATTATTTTGAAGAGTGCCCAAGAGTCGTTAATTCTTATTTCATTCCAATTTTTTGGTCGGAAAGGCGATTGTATTCTATCGTTTTCTTTTTCTTCATTTGTCATTTGATGTCGTTTTTCTTTAATAAGATTTACTATTATAAAAAAACTGTAACAGATTTGTTACGGATCTTTATTAATTATTTTTTGTTATGGTCAATCTCTACTCATAAAAACTCTCAGGATATACCAGAACAAAAGCATTAATGAAGCAAAGAGCGATAAGGCTGCTGCAACATATTGTTGCGTCCCGAATTCATGCTTTAGTTGATGAGTATTGTACAAAATTGCTCCACCTGCCAAAGCACACATCCCGACGGAGAACCATAATCCTAAATCGAATCCGAACAGCATACCTGCAATAATCAATCCAATGGCGAGAAAGAAGCCAATTGTTAGTGCACCTTTCAAGACCGAGAAGTCTGTTTTGGTTAGAAATACTATTACCGAGAGTCCGACAAACAAACCTCCGGTTACTACAGCTGCTTGTTTTATTACGTATTGACCGCCGTACGCCAATGCAATATAGAGTAAAGGAACGAATAGGAGTGCCTCTGCAATGATGTATATAAGATATCCTACATATTGTTGAGATTTCGAAGCCGAACCGTAAGCCATTTTTTGTGCAACCCATGTAACACCCATAAAACCTGCCAACAAAGCCAACCAAAGGTAGCCTTGAGTAAGACTCAACATAAAATTTACTAAAGTTTCTGAGCGTAGCATGAGCGATTCTATAATAACAAAGACCAACACACCACCGGCAACATGGCCGTATGTATTTTTATAGAAGGTTGATCGATCGGCCTGATTTGCCTGAGCTACCAATAGGTTTTGTACTTGATTTTGATTTTCCATATTTTTTCTTGCGATGGTTATAATTACTATTATTACTCGTAAATTTAGAAAATTATCAATAGAATTCGTTATAATTTATTTTTTTGTGTTTTCTGGGTATCTATCCAATCTACTAAGCCAATAATCGATAATACGAGTAATACGATGTATTGTAAAGATGTAATTACAGCTCCTTTATAAATCATCAAAGGTATCATGATTAGGTCTCCTATAATCCAAAAAATCCAGTTATCGATTTTTCGTTTTGCCATCATCCACATTCCTACCAAAAATACGGCCGTCGTAGTGGCATCGATAAGATCTATTTTGGTGTAATGAATTTTTAGTTGAGCAAGATAATTACCATTGAAGTTATTTTCAATCAATGGTCGGAAATAATAAACCATGAGAATGAAAAGAAAACTTGCCACAAAAAACAACAACGCTTTTCTATATTCTTTGGTTGTTGCCCAACTAACTTGCAATTCTTGCTGATGCAACTCGAGTTCATTTTTCCATAGTAACCAACCATAAATGGCCATAGAAACGTAGTAAATCTGTATAATGGTTTCGCCATATAATCCCCATCGAAAGAACAAAAACATAAAAATCCCTGTAGAGATTATCGTGGTAGGATATAGTTTGATGTCTCTTTTGTAGGTATAATAAACAGAAATAATACCGAATAGAGTGGCTACTATTTCGAGGACAATCTGCCAAGTTGCATGCGTGCGATAAGGTTCTATAAGAAACTCTAAGAAATCTATCATAATCAGGTTATTAGTTAATAGTTTAGGTATAATCCAAAACCCAGGTTAGATAAAAATCATCAAATTTCTTATAATGCCCGTAATAGATTCTACTAGATTTTTGATCCGAAATCCAACAAGAAATAGCCTGTTTTTCTTTCAGACTAAATTCTTCTATACGATAATGATGTAGAAAATTCCAGAGATTGCCACCATTGAGTTTGTATAATCCCTCTTTCAGCCCCCACAGAATATGCAAATAATCGACAAGTTGATCAGGATACTTTTTCAGCCAATAAAACTCGTCATCTCTTACATATTTTTCTTTGATATTGAGAATCTTCTTCGGACGAGATTTTTCTATATCGATACCTAAAGGCAAATCACTTATCCCTACAGCCACATATTCGTAAGAATGAGTAATCGACAATTCGTTGCTTGTAGGCAGATATGGCTTTCCTTTTTCATCATACAG
This sequence comes from Weeksella sp. HMSC059D05, assembly GCF_001809725.1. NCBI lineage: Bacteria > Pseudomonadati > Bacteroidota > Flavobacteriia > Flavobacteriales > Weeksellaceae > Weeksella > Weeksella sp. HMSC059D05. The sequence continues at coordinate 29,621 of NZ_KV798535.1, read as the reverse complement.
CACATCATAATCGAGATCCAAGGCTTTGAGGCAAGCCCGCAAACCTAAATATTCTCTTGCTTGTTTTGGCCTAAGACCTTGAAATTTTTCTAGCCTTTTTTCTGATAAAGATAAAAATGCTAACAACTCTTCGGTGCTTTCGGTCAATTTCCAACAAACGATTCGGGTTTGTTCTTTGAATTGTAAATCATGCGTGATGCCCATAATTGTTTTTTCGAAGCCAAAATTCAGCTTAGTAAGCAAATTTACAAACAAAAAGCAGCAATAAAGTTGGAATTCTGAATAATTTTGATTTTTAACATCGAAAATGATTAAAGACAATCACAAGAAAAATAAGTATATTTGTAGCAAAAATTTTATTACCATTATGGCAACAGAAACACACTATATTCCTTACAAGGTAAAGGATATTTCCTTAGCAGATTGGGGAAGAAAAGAAATCAAATTAGCCGAAGCAGAAATGCCAGGATTAATGGCCATTAGAGAAGAGTACGGACCATCGCAACCATTGAAAGGTGCACGCATTGCGGGCTGCTTACACATGACGATACAGACAGCAGTGCTTATCGAAACTCTTGTTGCTTTGGGGGCAGAAGTTACTTGGTCATCTTGTAATATTTTTTCTACACAAGACCATGCAGCAGCAGCAATTGCGGCAGCAGGAATCCCAGTCTATGCCTGGAAAGGGATGAGTGAAGAAGAATTTGATTGGTGCATCGAACAGACCCTTTTCTTTGGCGAAGATAGAAAACCTTTGAATATGATTTTGGATGATGGAGGAGATTTAACCAATATGGTTTTTGATCAATATCCTGAATTGGCAAAAGACATAAAAGGACTTTCTGAAGAAACCACAACTGGTGTTCATCGTTTATACGAGAGAATGAAAAATGGAACATTGCTTGTTCCGGCAATCAATGTAAATGACTCTGTTACAAAATCTAAGTTCGACAATAAATACGGTTGTCGCGAATCTGCAGTTGACGCAATCCGTAGAGCAACAGATGTAATGTTAGCAGGCAAGCGTGTGGTAGTTTGTGGATATGGAGATGTAGGTAAAGGAACTGCAGCATCTTTCCGCGGGGCAGGATCTATTGTAACGGTAACCGAAATCGACCCGATTTGTGCTTTGCAAGCTGCCATGGAAGGTTTCGAAGTTAAGAAGTTAGAAAACGTTGTTCACAATGCAGATGTTGTAATTACCACAACAGGCAACTTCAATATTGTACGCGCAGAGCATTTTAAGAAAATGAAGGACAAAACCATTGTATGTAACATTGGACACTTCGATAATGAGATTGACATGGCATGGTTGAACGAAAACTATGGTGATACAAAATATGAAGTGAAACCGCAGGTAGACATTTACAATGTAGATGGAAAAGAAATTATTATTTTAGCCGAAGGTCGTTTGGTTAATTTAGGATGTGCTACGGGTCACCCATCATTTGTAATGTCGAATTCTTTCTCTAATCAAACTTTGGCACAAATAGAACTTTGGACCAATTCTGATGCTTACGAAAACAAAGTTTATATGTTACCAAAAAAATTAGATGAAAAAGTAGCTGCTTTACACTTGGCAAAAATCGGTGTAGAACTAGAAATTTTATCAGAAGAGCAAGCAAAATATATCGGGGTTGAGGTTGAAGGACCTTTCAAACCAGAATATTATCGATATTAACAACGATATAATCATAAAAAAGAAGGACGCAAAATTGCGTCCTTCTTTTTTTATGATTCCAAGTAAACATTACTTACCTTGCTGTTCGATCATTTTTTTCAATTCTGCCTCTTGTTCTGGCGTTAATTGATGTGTGCCTCCTGCCGGTTCTTTCGATTCTTCTGATGCATCTTTCGTACTCAACAATTCTACCTCAAACTCCAATGCTTGGTTGGGTCCGATTCCTCCTTGTGGTGCACCGTTCTCACCATAAGCCAAAGCGGCCGGTATATAGAAAGTATATTTTGCTCCTGGCGACATCAATTGCAATCCTTCTTTCCACCCTGGGATAACCGCATCTAGTGGGAATTCTACAGGCTCTCCTCCATTCTTGTCGGTCGAATCAAAAACTTTTCCTGTTTCTAAAATCTTGCCGGTATACTTTACTTTCACCACTGAATTTGCTGTTGGTTTTGCTCCAGAACCTTCTTTCTGCACAACATAAACCAATCCGCTAGCGGTCGTTTTTGCTCCTGAAGATTTTTTCTTTTCTTCGATTAGTTTATTCGATTTCTCGTTATTTTCTTTTTGTAAATCTTTTACATGCTTCTCGGCATACGTCATCAAAAATTGGTTTCCTGATTCTTGCGTTAAAAGTAATTTGCGCTTTCTCACAACATCCATAAAACCTTGGATAACTATATCACGATCGAACTTCCCTTCTAAACCTTGTGCAGAAATTACCGACTCTATAGTTTGACCTATTTGTTGCCCAATAGCAAATGATTCACGCTCTTTCCCTCCGTTTAGATACTCACGAATTCCTTTTTCTACCTCTGCATAGTTCACAGAATCCGACTCTACCAAACGACTATTCAGCATCTGAGCTTGATCACCCAAAGACGTACCAAATGCATACGAAGCTTTTTGGTCATCGTTCTCTAACTTATCGATTGTTTTTCCAGACTTGTTACATGCCACAAAAGAAGCTATAACCACAAGACTTAAAAATATTTTTTTCATAACGATTCATAAATTTATGCAATTTTACAAATAATAAATAAAATATACAGATTTTCTTCTAAACAAATTCTCTTCTAAGATTTAGTCGTAAATATTCAACCCAAAATCTTTCATTAATTTGAGAAGAGTTGCGTTTTTTTCAGCCATTTCTTTTGCGATGACTTTATTGGTTTTTATATGATTTACCGTAGCAATGGCTTCTGTGATTCTCGTTTCTATTTTGATAGAGTAATTATTCAAATAGCTTTTGCAAGCATTCACAATTCGACTGCGAAGTCCTTCGAACTCGGTTTCAGAAGAAATGGAACCCAACTCAACTTCGATCAGACTTTCATTGATTTTCTTAAGTTTTGCCGTAGACAAAATACTGTAGGTCGGAATCAAGTTTACTGCTTTGATCTCTTCTAAAAATGAAAACCAAAACTGATCGACTTGCTCTTGCGTAAACGGTTTTTCAGGCAAACGTTCATCCGCGATTGCAGCAACTTCTTCCTCCTCTTTTTTTTCATCCAACTCAATCGACAAACTAAAAGCCGATTTTCGCTTCTTTTTTAGTGGTTTTGTAGCACGAATATCTTGCATTTCTTCTGCAGTCTCTGCTACTTTTTTGGCAGGCTGTTCTACAGAATTAGCATTATCCGAAGGTGCTGATTGTGATGAAGATACAACTTGCGACTCTTTGGTTTGGATGGGTATAGAAGGTGACGTTTTACCCCAAAATAAATATGCAGGGATTATTCTATACTTTTTTTTTTTGCTAAATCTCCTTGTGGATCCAACAAAGAAGACATTTGCATCAAGGCAATTTCTACGGAAAGACGTGGATTTTTAGAAGATTTATATTGTATATCGGTCTGATTTGCAATGTCAATTGCTCCAAACAAAAAAGCGGTCGGGCACTTGGCCGCGTGCTCTAAATATTTTGCTTTTGTAGCTTCTCCAACTTCTAATAATCCTACGGTTGAAGGTGTTTTTGAAATTAAAACATCACGGAAATGAGCGCCTAATCCATTAATGAAAAGATGAGCATCGAATCCTTTTTTGAGAATTTCATCCAATAATAATAAAGCGTCTGGTATCTGATTGGCCAAGAGAGCATCCGTCATCTTGAAGTAATAATCGTAATCTAAAACATTTAGGTTTTCTGCTACTTTCTCGAATGTTAAATTTCTATTGGTAAAGGTTACCATCCGATCAAAAATCGACAAAGAGTCACGCAATGCTCCGTCTGCTTTTTGCGCAATCAGGTGCAGAGCATCATCTTCGTATTGTACTTTTTCTTTTTCGGCAACAACTTTCAAGTGATTTTTGATATCCTCTACACTAATTCTTTTAAAATCATAAATCTGACAACGAGACAAAATCGTCGGGATAATTTTATGTTTTTCAGTCGTGGCTAATATAAAAATAGCATGAGCGGGCGGCTCTTCTAATGTTTTAAGAAAAGCATTGAAGGCAGCTGTAGAAAGCATATGCACCTCATCTATAATATAGACACGATATTTACCAACCTGAGGAATAATCCGTACTTGTTCGATCAACGACCGAATATCGTCTACAGAATTATTAGAAGCTGCATCTAGCTCGAAAATATTGAATGCAAAATCCTGCCCATCACCGCCACCATTTTCTTCATTAATTTTTCTTGCTAATATACGTGCACATGTTGTTTTACCTACCCCACGCGGACCACAAAAAAGCAATGCCTGTGGCAACTGATGACTTTCAATTGCATGTTGCAAAGTAGAGGTAATCGCTTCTTGCCCTACTACATCTTCAAACTCTAACGGACGATATTTTCTTGCCGATACGATAAACTGCTCCATAACTATTGACAAATATACTTGTTTTCATTGGCTTTTGAAAACATTCTTCTCTTGTAATTTTCTGTCTATATTTATTCTCTTTCTATTGGGTTATTTTCTATTTTTGTAACTCGTTTTTCTACAAACCTATTATACAATGACCATACGAAATACAGAGCCTGATGTAAAAACATCTAAAAAGAAAACATTTAGAACCATAATTGGTATTCTAATTATTTCTTTAGGATTTACTTTGTTTTTATCACTTGTTTCTTATTTAATCAACAGCAGTTGGGATCAAAGCCAAATCTATCAACTGACTGACAAATCGATCGAGGCAGAAAATATTTTTGGAAAGCTAGGAGCTCTTTTAGGAGAGATTTTTGTTCGCAACGGTATAGGAATTGCGGCGTTTTTCTTCCCTATTTTTTTGATAATTCTTGGTCTAAAAGTATTGACTAGACTAAAAAAAATAAAACCCTTTCACGCCGTATATAACTGGATTTTCTTCTTGATATGGGGACCAATTTTACTAGGTTTTATTTTCCCGAATAAAGATATTTTGTCTGGAGCAATGGGTTTCGAAGTCAATGATTTTCTCAATAGTTTGATAGGAAAAATTGGTGTTGGCATGGTATTGTTTGTCAGCTTCCTTATCTACGCTATTGTACATTGGCGACTGAGTTACGAAAATATCACACACAAATTAGAAACCAAAAGAGAAATCAAAAAGCAAAAACGTTTAGAAAGCGATCTTGCAGAAAAAGAAAAAGCCGAAAGAGAAAATAACGATCCTTTTGAGGAGTTTAACCATCCCACTAGAGAAGAAACAAAACTTCCTACCGAAAAAAAAGATCAAAAGATTGTTCATGTTTTAGAAACCCATACAGAGGAAGAGGATTTCTTAACCGATGCTCAAAAAATAGAAGAGTATGAAAAAGAAGCCTCTAGACAAAACAAAAAAAATAAAGAAAACGAAATCTCTACAACTCTATATAAAACAGATATTCCTCAGCCTTATATAGAAAAAGAAGAATCAGGTGAAGCGGAGAGTATTGAACTGAAAATTGAGCAAAATACCGAAGAAGAGGTTTTGGAAGAAATATCCGAAAATCTAGTGAAAAAACATGGTGAATACGATCCACATTTAGATTTGCCAAACTATCAATTTCCGCCACTGAGTTTGCTAACCAAATATTCGAATGCTTCGCAAACAACAATTGATCAGCGAGAGTTGGATGCCAATAAGAATAAAATTGTAGACACATTGGCTAATTACGGAATCGGGATATCGCAAATAAAAGCAACCATCGGGCCAACGGTTACGCTGTACGAAATTGTTCCAGAAGCCGGTATACGCATCTCGAAAATAAAAAATCTAGAAGACGATATTGCACTAAGTTTAAGCGCTTTGGGTATTCGCATCATCGCTCCTATCCCAGGACGTGGAACAATTGGGATAGAAGTACCCAACTCTAATCCTTCTATTGTATCGATGCATTCTGTTATTGCTTCTGCCAAGTTCCAATCATCAACGATGGAGTTGCCAATCGCTTTTGGAAAAACAATTTCTAATGAAACCTTTGTTGCCGACTTGGCTAAAATGCCTCACCTTTTAATGGCAGGAGCCACAGGACAAGGTAAATCTGTAGGATTGAATGCAATCATCACATCTTTGATATACAAAAAACATCCTTCAGAGCTGAAGTTTGTTTTGGTCGACCCGAAAAAAGTAGAGCTAACGCTTTACTCGAAAATAGAACGTCATTATTTGGCCAAGCTCCCAGACTCAGACGAAGCCATCATCACCGACAACACCAAGGTTATCAACACCTTAAATTCATTGTGTATAGAAATGGATGAGCGTTACGAGTTACTGAAAAATGCCTATGTCCGAAATATCAAAGAATACAACGCAAAATTCAAACAAAGAAAACTCAATCCTGAGAATGGTCACCGTTTTTTACCTTATATCGTTTTGGTTGTGGATGAGTTTGCAGACCTGATTATGACTGCCGGAAAAGAAGTCGAATTACCAATTGCTCGTTTGGCTCAGTTGGCGCGTGCCGTTGGTATCCATCTAATTATTGCAACTCAACGCCCGTCGGTGAATGTTATCACGGGAACGATAAAAGCCAATTTCCCGGGGCGTGTTGCTTTCCGAGTAACATCTAAAATCGACTCTAGAACAATTCTAGACTCTTCTGGTGCCGACCAATTAATAGGAAAAGGGGATATGCTTTTCACTACAGGAAATGATTTGGTTCGGATTCAATGTGCATTTGTCGATACGCCAGAAGTAGATAAAATAACAGAATTTATTGGCAATCAAAAAGGCTATCCTGACGCATTACACTTACCAGAATACGAAGGAGAAGAAAGCAGTGCATCTGATATAGACCTGAGTGAACGAGATGCTCTATTCGAGGAAGCAGCAAAAATTATCATTACTGCTCAACAAGGCTCTGCTTCTCTATTGCAACGAAAACTAAAAGTAGGATATAATCGAGCAGGGCGATTGATAGATCAATTAGAAGCGGCAGGAATTGTTGGCCCATTTGAAGGCAGCAAAGCCCGGCAAGTGTTGATCCAAGATGAACTAAGTTTGGAACAGTTGTTGAGTAATCTTGATTAACAAAATTGTTGAGAAATGAAAAAGAGCTTATTTACCTTTTTGGTATTTTTATCGGGGATAATTGCCTACGCACAAGATGCAAAAGACTTGTTGGATAAAGTAAAAAGCAAATATCAAAAAGCATCAACCTACTACATAAAATTTGATTTAGAAAATGGTGGAAAAAAATTCCAAGGTGAGGTATTTTCCTTAAAAGAGAAATTCAATCTCAACGTCATGGACATTAACCAGCTATATGACGGCAAAAAATTGTATACAATTTCTAATGATGACAAAGAAGTAACGATTTCTAACAGTCGAAACACAGATGATTTATTAACGCCTACTAAAATTCTAAATTCTTACACCAATGATTACACGTATAAGTTAGATAAAAAACAAACGATTGCTGGGCAACCCATTCAATACGTAAGATTTACCCCTAAAAACAATCAATCATCGATACAATATGCTTTATTAGGCATCAATACCAATAATAACCAAATTTATCAATATAAAGAAGTAAGCAAAAATAATCAAACGACTTCTATCACTGTAAAAGAATATTTAGAAAATTTAATTATTCATAAAAGTTACTTTAACTTTGACAGCAATAAATACAAGTCGAAAGGCTACATTGTGACACAATTATAATTGATGATTAAGAAACTTGACGGTTATGTTTTAAAGACCTTCATCGGTCCGTTTTTCTTTATATTTAGCATCTTATTTTTCATTTTTATAGTCCAGTTTGCCTGGCAAGAAATGGATAAATATGTAGGCAAAGGATTAGATTGGCTTACCATTGGTGAGCTTATCTTTTATATGGGCATTAACGTCATTCAACTCGTTTTACCGCTGACGATTCTTTTGGGGTCGATCATGACATTTGGAGGGTTTGGCGAACGATATGAGCTTGCCGCCATGAAAGCCTCTGGTCTTTCGCTCGTTCGTATTCTCTCATCTGTTTTTGTTTTGGTGGCATTATTATCGATAGGGCTGTACCATTTCGGGGACAAAATGATGCCTTATTCTCAACGGAAAGCTCGACAAATAATGTTTTCGGTTATCGAAGCAAAACCTACTCTGCAAATTACCGAAGGTGTTTTTAGCAACAATATCCCAGGCTTCAGCATGAAAGTAAATCGGGTCGACGGTGACAACAGCGAAAAGCTTACCGACATCTTTATTCATCAACAATTGAGCAAAACAGTCTTGGACGAAAACGGAAATGATATCAACATCGAACAAGACCCTTTGACCATAATTGCTGAAAAAGGAATTTTGCAAGTTGATAAACACAACCCTCGTTTTCTGAAGCTAGAACTTTTTGATGGAATTTCTTACACAGAGCCGCTAAAGAATAAAAGTTATGAGCAACGTAAACGACAAGAAAACCAAACAACAAAGTTCGATTCGCTGCATTACTTTATCGATATTTCTGCAATTGTTGATAAACAAACCCAACAAGATCCTGGCAACTTCTATAAAAACTTAAAAGGAAAAGACCTCAAACTCTTAATCGACTCGGTTCAAAAAACCAACCAGGAATTTTATCTTAATAATGCCAAAAGCAATTACATCAGTTCTTATTATTACAGTAATAAGATGGCAGAACTGAAGCAAGAAAAAGTAAAAATAGAACAGCCTTTGGTACAATTTGAACAATTGGAAAAAAACATTCAGATTATTTCTCTTAACTCGGCTATCGCCAATATAGATCGAGATATACAGAATAATGAGTTTCAGATTGAAGAAGACAATGCCCGAAAAAAATATTTTTCGAGAATCAATTTGCATTATTACCGTAATTGGTCTTATGCGATAACGTGTATAATTTTCTTTTTTATAGGAGCACCATTAGGAGCAATCGTGAAAAAAGGCGGAATTGGAATGCCCGTTATCATGTCGATAATAGTTTTTATTTTTTATTTTATCATCAATTTTACTGCTGAAAATCTCACCAAAAGTGGTAACTTACATCCGTTTTTATCGGCTTGGGCAGCAAATTTCATTTTTCTACCCTTTTCGGTACTTTTACTTCTAAAAGCCAATAGCGATTCTACTCTTTTCGATATTAGTAAATACATCGATCCGATAATGAAACTATACAGCAAATTCATAAAACCAAAAAACAGCGAACATTCTCGCTATCAATAAACAAGATTATGGAGACCTCAAAGACTCAATCAAAAACTAAATTAGATACAATAGAAGAGGCATTAGAAGACCTAAAGCAAGGGAAAATCATCATTGTTGTCGACGATGAAGATCGTGAAAATGAAGGAGATTTTGTAGGGATTGCCGAATTGGTAACACCAGAAATGATAAACTTCATGGTAACCCATGGACGTGGATTGGTCTGCGCACCCATCACGCAAGAACGCAGCAAACATCTCGGTCTAGATTTAATGGTCGGACATAATACAGCCGTTTTCGAAACCAACTTTACCGTTTCTGTAGACCTGAAAGGATATGGAACAACGACAGGAATTTCAGCTTCTGACCGTTCAAAAACCATCAAAGCATTGATCGATGATAATATCGACCCCGATGAATTGGGACGCCCTGGACATATTTTCCCGCTTATTGCAAAAGATGGCGGAGTCCTTGTACGCTCTGGACACACAGAAGCTACGGTAGATTTAGCACGTCTGGCAGGCTTCAAACCTGCAGGTGTACTCATAGAAGTTCTCAAAGAGAATGGAGAAATGGCGCGTCTCCCTGAATTGTTAGAAGTAGCCAACAAGTTTGATTTGAAGATTATTTCGATCGAAGATTTAATTGCCTATCGTCTGAAAAATGAGTTTTTGGTAGAAAGAATAGATGAATTCCCGGTGAAAACATTCTTTGGTGATTATAAATTGATTGCCTACAGACAAACAACCAACAATCAGATTCATTATGCCCTGACAAAAGGGGAATGGACCGAAAATGATGAAGTTGCTGTTCGTGTAAATTCTACCAATAGTTACTATGACTTGTTCTCTGCCCTACAAAATGGTGAGCAACCCATGCTAGCTTGTACAGCAAAAGTAATCGATGAAATTGGTAGAGGAACGATTATCTTTATCAATAATGTCCAAACGCCAGAATCTATCCACACAAAACTTAATTTATACAAAAAATACTCTGAAGGTAAAATGGATTCTGGTATTCTGCCAATAGATGAAAAAGATCACGGTATCGGATCACAAATTATAAAGGATTTAGGCATCAAAAAAATGAATATATTAACCCGTTCGACAAACAATAAAGAACCCGAAACTACTGAGTTCGGCTTAGAAATTGTGAGATATACACAAATCTAAAAACAAGAAAGTCAGTGCAAATGCACTGACTTTCATTTTTAAACCAACTAAATCTATAAACCTACTCACTTTTCGAATATCAAAATACGCTAAAAAAAAACAATTTCCTCTTGATGCATAATAAGAAAATATATACATTATTTATTCAATAAAGCTTTTTTACCAATTTTATAGAAAAAATAATTTCCATTAACTTTTCTCTATTTTTATTTATTATGAAATAAAGCCAATTTTCTGAACTTTGTCGTGCTCTAAAAAAAGCTGTAAATTCGTCATCATGAAAATAATTAGTTACAATGTAAACGGCATTCGAGCTGCACTAAGAAAGGGTCTTACCGAATGGTTGCGTGTAGCAAATCCTGATATATTTTGTGTACAAGAAACCAAAGCACAACCCGAGCAAGTGGATATTTCTGAAATCCAGGCATTAGGCTATACTGCTTATTGGCATTCTGCTCAAAGAAAAGGATATAGTGGGGTTGCAATTTTCAGTAAAATTCAACCAAAAAATGTAGAAATAGGCACAGGAATAGATTATATAGATCATGAAGGGAGAGTAATTCGATTGGATTTTGATCAGTTTTCCGTCATCAGTCTTTATCTGCCTAGTGGTACAAATATGGAAGAGAGGCTGGATTTTAAGCTTCAGTTTTGTGAAGATTTTCTTAATTATATCAGAAACCTAAAACAAAACATCCCGAATCTCGTTATAGCTGGAGATTATAACATTTGTCACGAAGCTATTGATATTCACGATCCGATTCGTAATGCCAAAGTTTCTGGTTTTTTACCCGTAGAACGCGATTGGATGACTCGCTTTATCGACCAATGCGAAATGATAGATTCTTACCGATTTTTTGTTAAAGAACCTCATCATTATACTTGGTGGAGTTATCGTGCCAATGCTCGCGCAAACAACAAAGGGTGGCGAATAGATTACCATATGGTAAGTCATCAACTAAAAAATAATATAAAAAGAGTTGGAATTCTTACCGAAGCAAAACACTCGGATCATTGCCCAATTTTGGTAGAACTTGAATTCTAAAAAAATAGAACAAACCTATGAAAAAAGGTCTTTTTTCTCTTATAACTCTAGCAACATTTGCAACTTGTGTTCCGCTAAAAAAATACAATGATTTAGAAGATCGGTATTACCTGTTGATGCAGGAAAAAAATAATTTTGAAGGAAAATTGAGTGATTTGGATAACATTTTGACTCAGAAAAATGAAGAAATTGCTCAGCTACAACAAGAACTTGCTAATAAACAAACCGAGCTAGATGAACAGCAAAATGCATTCGAAGCTCTAGCACAAGACTCATCGAAAGAGTTACAAGACAATATCGAAAAAAATCGTGATTTGCTAAATCAATTAGCCAAAACAAGATCAGATTTAACATCAAAAGAAACAGAGTTACAAGCCAAAATAAAACGAATCAATGAGCTCGAAAACTTATTGGCACAACAAAGAAAAGCAATCGCGAAACTAAAACAATCTATTTCTGATGCTTTACGCGGATTCGAAGGCAAAGGAATTACAGTTTACGAGAAAAATGGGCAAATTTATGTATCTATGGAAAATAAATTGCTTTTTTCTACTGGCAAATGGGACGTACGCCAGGAAGGAATAAGTGCTCTAGTTCAACTTTCGAGTGTTCTGAAAAAACAAAACGACCTAAATATTCTAATCGAAGGACACACAGACAGTGTGCCATATGGTGCAAAACAAGGTGATGTACAAGATAACTGGGATTTATCGGTTATGCGAGCAACGGCAGTAACCAAAATTCTACAAAAAGATGGTGTTCGTCCGACTCAAATGACAGCGGCCGGTAGAAGTAAATATATCCCTATTGGTGACAATGCAACTGAATCTGGGAAAGCTAAAAACAGACGTGTGGAAATTATCATCACACCAAACCTAGAGAAAATCAATAAATTATTGAATCAAATATAAGTATCTTTATGGCCACCGGAAGGTGGCTATATTTTTTTTTAATTTATATGAAAATTATCGGAGATACCAAAAACTTGGTCATAAGAGAGTTTCTAGAATGGGATGCTCAAGAACTCTTTTTGATGAATTCGGATATCGAATTGATGAAAAAAGTAAATGAAAAACCCTACCTTTCTATAGAAGAAGCAAAAATATTCATCGAGCAAATGCATGCTCATTACCAAGAGAATGGGTTTGGTTTGTATAGTGTACACGAAATGAGAGGTGGACGCTTTGTGGGTTGGTGCGGTTTGCGAAAGACCAAATATGGACCTGTTCTCAATGTACGAATAAAGAGAAAACAATGGAACAAAGGTTATGCAACCGAAGCGCTACAACTGGTTATCGATTATGCAATCAATGAACTGAAGTTAGATAAAATTGCAGCTAAAATCCAACCTAATAATCCCGCAACAAAAACAATATTAGAGAAAACAATCCTAGAAAACTCCACAGAAAACCCACTGGTTTATCTATGGAAAAGAGAAGCATAAAAAGTTTAGGAAATCTCTATTTTTCATTTGGTTTTGGGTGGATAATTTTTCAGTAATTTCTGAATCCCTTTTTCCATAGCTACATCTCTTGTTTCGGGTGATGCATTATAAGGCATTTGAATGGCTAGGATACCCTCCCAAATCAATTGATTGTTTTGCCAAAATTGCACAGTGAAGTCTTGGTTTAATTTTTTAGAACTGATAGGAATCCCAAAAGAAACCCCTCCACCAAAACCACCTCTATAACCATAATTTCCGCCTCCTACTCCAACACCAACAGAACTATTACTGTTTTTGGATACGTATTCTTTCGGATAGATTTGGATCTGGATATCCGCATTCTCTGAATAGAGTAGATTTTTTTGGGACAATTGTTTTTTTAAAATACTAAGAAAACGTTCTTTATCCAATTCATCCAATTGTATGCTATCTTCGTTTATTGAATAAGTTTTCAGTGAATAGAAATTTATATTACGGTCATAATCTACTTGTACTTGTTGGGTGGTACAGGCCGTTAATCCTGTCAATACGATCAGTAAAATATAAAACTTTTTCATCTTATTTATTTTCTTCTATATATTGTTGCACAATCCTTCTCAACGACTCAAAGCCAATTTCCTGTAAGTTAACATCTTGCATTGCTATCCATCGGATAGATTGTATTTCATCATCCTCCAAATTTAATGCCGCATTCTCTGGAAAATTAGCAATAAAAGCCAAATCGCACGTACGATATTCTACATCTTTGTATAAATATTTATTAGGTTGAGATCTATAATACCAAAGATTTTCGACCGGAATATCCAAATTCAATTCCTCCTTTAACTCTCGTTGTGCTCCTTCTTCTGCCGACTCTTTTGGGTCGACAAAACCACCAGGCAAGTCGAGTTTCCCAAGCATAGGTTCTTTATTTCGAACACAGAAAAGTAATTCATTGCCTCGCCTAATAATTATTGCTGTTGCTGTTGCAACATTATGAAAATATACAAAATCACATTGACTGCAATGTAGGCGATGATAATCATAGATTTCAATACTAGAAGCGCCACAATGTGGGCAATAGTTGAATTGTTTTTGCATACTTCTTTATTTATTCCTTGGATGATGGTTGAGGATTGCTTCTCTCAAATGTTCTTGATCAATATGTGTATAAACTTCTGTTGTTACAATATTTTCGTGCCCTAACATTTGCTGAATAGCGCGTAAATCGGCTCCATTTTTCAGTAAATGAGTTGCAAAAGAATGTCTGAATGTATGCGGGCTTATATTTTTTTGTATTCCTGCGATGATGGATAATTCTTTTATAATAGTAAATATCATAACACGTGTAATATTCCGCCCTCTTCTATTAAGAAAAAGAATATCCTCGTACCCTGGTTGAATGGGTTGATGTTTTCTGATTTCGTTCCTATACAAGTCGATGTACTTTATGGTATATGGACTTATCGGAACCAAGCGCTCTTTGTTTCCTTTTCCCAGAACTCGTATAAATCCTTCTTCGAAAAAAAGATCCGAAATCCGTAGATTTACCAACTCCGTCACCCGTAAACCACATCCGTATAGCATTTCTATTATAGCCCTATTTCGTTCGCCTTCTGGTTTTGATAAGTTGATTACATCAACCAAACGATCGATTTCTTTTTCGGTTAACACATCGGGTAATTTTGTGCCAATTTTTGGGCTTTCTAATAATTCTGTTGGGTTATCTTGTCTTATTTCCTCGTACTGCAAATAATTAAAATAGCTTTTAAGTCCAGACAGTATTCTTGCTTGTGAGCGTTGACTGTATTCTTTGGCCATTGCGTGTACAAATTCTACCAAACTATCGTAGGTGTGTTCTTGGGGTAAAAGAGGAGAGAATTGTTGTAATTTTTTTATATCTCGCATATAGCTTTCGATCGTATTATTTGCCATATGTTTTTCCAGCTTCAGGTAAGTTTGGTATTCGAGTAAGCTCTCTTCCCAGCTCATCTTTTTCTTTTGTTTTCTAATTCTATAACTCTTTTTATCATTTCATCTTCGGGTAGCCAGACACGGTAATACATAGGTAATCCGAACTTGAGCTTTGCTACAGATGCTTTGAGAAACGTGTTAACAATGGGAAAATAATCTTTTTTGACCATGCTGGATTTAAGTCCAAGAATCTTGAGAAAATCTGCATGGTAAAGAGATCCGTCGAAATATCGATAAAATATATTTTCGGTTTGCAATAGGAGAATATTTTTATTTTCGTCGGTTTTGTTAAAAACGAATTCATCATAATATTTCGCATCAGGATTATACGTTAGCCAATTGGCTACCGACAGTGTATCGAACGCTACAAACTCGTCGGGAACTATTCCTCCACCGCCGTATACTATTTTTCCAGATGGAGCTCTGAATTTTAATTGTTCGTTGAGCTTTATGCTATCTCTTGAGAACAGCTCACCAGAACGTATACGATTGTGCAAATCTTCATTATAAGTTTCTTTGCTAACGGTGTAAGGTTTTTGTATAGACCGTCCGCTTGGCGTGTAGTATCTTGCAACCGTCAGAAGAATGCTAGAACCATCACCCAAATCGATTTCTCGTTGTACCAACCCTTTCCCGTATGAGCGCCTACCAACTATTGTACCGCGGCCATAATCTTGCAATGCTCCAGCAACAATTTCGCTCGAAGAGGCCGATCCTTCATCTATCAGCACATAAACTTGTCCTTGCTCGAATAAGCCGCCTTTTGTAGCGAAAATATATTTTTTCTTTTCGTCTTTATCTTTGGTAAAGACAATCAGTTCGTTTTTGGTTAGAAACTCATCTGCAATTGCTTCTGCCTGCGACATTACTCCTCCGGGATTTCCTCTTAGATCAAGAACCAAAGTTTGCATACCTTGTGCCAGAAGATTTTTTAGGGATTGATGGAAATAGGAAGCTGCATTGTTGGTAAACTTAGATAGCTTTATATACCCTAACTCTTGATTGATCATATGTTCGCCAACAATCGGATTGACGGGGACAATGTTTCGCTTAGCTGTTACAGTAATGGAGTCTTTGTTACGTAATAAATCTAGCTGAACTGTGCTACCTTTTCTGCCTTTGATCAATTGCTCGAATTTCGATGCGTTTTTTCCTACAACACTCTCCTTATCTACGGCGAGAATACGGTCACCAAAACGCAATAAATCTACATTTGGACCATCTTGCAAAGCACGTGTAATCACCAGAGTATCTCGGAGTCCTTTGTATTCTATACCAATCCCAACATATTCTCCTTTGATTTCTTGATTGGCTTTATCAACTTTTACTTTTTCTATGTATTTGGAGTGTGGATCTAGTTGATCGACAATTTTTTTTATGGCAACATCGACCAAACTATCAGAACTTATTCCGTCGATATATTGTGCATCGATTAAAGAAACTAACCGTCTGATTTTTTGCTCGTTTCCACTATAATGCAATCCGATAATTTCATCATTACTATCGAAGGCAATGTCGTACCGTTTTCCTGCTAAAAATCCGAATAAAAAAAGAATAAGTACAACCAGAAAATAATTGAGTATTTTGAAAAATTTTCGCATAAAGTTCACAAAAACTCTTCTGGAATTTGTTCGATTACAACGCCAGCTTTATGTAAAAAGTCTAGCCCTTCTACATCTTTATAATCTTGCATATACACTACACGGTTGATACCCGACTGATGAATGAGTTTACTACAATCTTTGCAAGGCGAAAGAGTGAGATATAGTGTTGCACCTTTGCACGACTGTGTAGATGCGGCAACCTTGAGGATTGCATTGGCCTCTGCATGCAAAATATACCATTTGGTTTCGCCATTTTCGTCTTCGCATCTATTATCAAAACCGCTTGGCGATCCGTTGAATCCATCGGAGATAATGGCTCGATCTTTAACAATAATGGCGCCTACTTTTTTTCGTTCACAGTAGGATAGTTTTGCCCATTCTCTTGCGATTCGCAGATAAGCTTTATCGTATTTTAATTGTTTTTCGTCTTTCATGTATTTCGATTCTATGCCTCTTGTTTGGTTCTGGTCCATAGTGGGGGGATGATAAACGGAAATGGATTTTGGACAAAAGCTTTGATGACTTGTAAAGATAGTGAGAATATTTTGGCAAATGGGATATTATTCGAGCGCATTGCCAAGAGCAACGATAGAGTAAAACTTACGATAAAGTTGAATCCCCCAATCAGAAATACAGAGATAAAAGCGATAATTAACGGAGCAATATCGAAATGATAACCGATTCCTCCGATACCGATGGCTAAGTTTCCAGCGGCAAAAGTGATGTGTCGGATATCGAACGGGATACCTGTAAATTGCCCGACCAAAAAGGCCATTCCCATCATAAAACCAAAAGCGACGTTCCCGACAACTCCTCCGAGATTTATCTCGAACCAATGGGCAATTTTACGGCGTTTATGGGTAGAAAATAACCGTTTGAGGATGGGATGATTGTATATCCTGTCGGGTATATTATTATATCGTTGATTGTTAATGACTAATCCAGAAATGAGTCCAGAAATGAACAAGAATACACCGGCAATAGATGCAAACCAAAATATTTTACCGTCCATCGTAACCAATTCTTCCCAAAACTGATAGGCTTTAGAGTATTTTATGAAATCTATTTTCAGTATGTCTTTTATGATATAGAACAGTCCTAATGAAATCCCAAATCCTGCAATCACATTCCCCATAAAGGCAATAAACTGTGAACGAGAGAGTTGAGCAAACAATGTTGTAAAGTCTTTTACGTTGATTTCATTGCCCTCTGTTGGTTTAATGGCTTGTGCTACTCGTGCTGCAGTCATCGATGGTTGCTTTGTTGCAAGTGTCCAATGCAAAAGGTATATGGTACTGAATCCGATGGCATAATTTAGACTATAGAAGAAACCGTGAAATAAAGGCGATGCATTGTCTACATTACTAATTAGTACTTTGATGAAACACAAAATGGAAACGATAAACCCACCACCGCACGCGGTAGAAAACATTTTTATGTAATCTTTAGCAGTAGAAGTAATGTATTTCTCTCCTGTTTTCCCGTTATGATAGGTTGCTAAGAAAGTTACCAAATAGACTGTAGCACTCAACTGATTGCTTACCAGATTTTTGGGCGAATAGAAACCCACCCATGATTTGGTTGCTTGGGTAAGAAAATCGACAATTCCTGCTGTATTGAGACGGTTATATTGATTAATCAACAACTGTAAACGTACCAATTGTTGTTGCATAGTATTGAGTTTCGATGCAACTTTTAGCGATATTCCTTTGTAATCTTTTTGTGTAAGAATGTTTTCTAATAAAATCTTACAATCGACTATATGTTTTTTGATCTCTAATGTATCAAAATTAACTTCGATTTTATCAACAATCCGGTTTATTCTTAGTGATAATTTAGATACTGGATTATCTAAGTAATTTACTTCGTTCGTGTAACGTATTAATTCTTTATCTGCAAACTCTCCTGTTATTCTATCATTGAGGATAGATATGGACTGTAATAATTGTGATTGGATATTGGCATGGATTTCTTTCATCTGTTCTTCTGATGTATCAGAAAGCAAAACACTATACAATCGTTGCCAGCGATCTTTGGGAATTAGTTTTACCCATTTAAAATTCTTTTGTTCATAAAAAATTTCATTCAGCAATGACGATAGTTCGTTATTATCTTCGATTTCTGGCAAAATAAAATCGCCAATACGTTTTCGAATCATCGAAAATAAACCATCGAACGTGGTTATACCAGAATCTACTAAATAGGCTATAAAATTTAACTGACGGAAACTTTCTGAATAGAGCTTGAGGAATTTTTCTCGGTAAGTAGAATCTCTCTCTAGCGTCGAGGTGAGATCGTCTATGAAGTCTATTGCATTGGGATAATTTTTTCGGGCAAACTTTAGAACTTTTACTAAATAGCTTTTGTCATAGGATTGGGAAATAGTTAATAGAGCTTCTAACTTCATGCACACTCATTTTTATAGACAAAGGTATCAATAATATCGTTGTAAAATTAAAATTTGAATTGTTTTTCACTAATCGATGGATTGATTTTTATCTCACTGAAAGTTACCACATATTCGCCTCCTTGTTTGGGTTTACCTACAATTTTCATGGCAAAGGTTAGCCCATTAATTTTCTTATAATTTGAGTATATCAAAGTTTCTTCTTTGTTTTCCTCCATTAATAATTGATAGGTTTTCTTGTCAAAATAATAATAAGTAATATTTTTATTTTTACTCAATGCTACCTTGTATACAGGTATTTTTTCTACTTCTGTTTCCCCTACAAGTTGTACCGTAAATCCTTTCTTTTTATACATTAATAAATCAGAGTCGAATGCATCTGGCTGATAATTTGGTACGACAACATTTTTCTTGAGGATGTCGCTGTACGTCCAACCATTTTTACCATCGTATCCTTCGTTGAGTACTTCCTTTTGGTTCATGATAAATACTACTCGTTTGTGGTAAGGTCTTTTGTGATAGACTACTAATGGATAAGTATTATTCACGTCCAAAGCTACGTCTCCTTTGAGAATTATGCTGTTCAGATTTATCCAACTTTTTTCTCCTCCAGTGTTTTCTATATTTTTCTGTACAATTTCTTCGGCATTTTGCGCCAACAAAAAAACGGTAGAGAATAAAAATACTAGTACTGAGAGTGCGGTTTTCATAGATACATTAATTTTATAATCGAGCCAATATATAAAGAAATCCATTCACAAAGGCATGGATTTGCAAAACATTAACGTTCTATTTAGAGTTTTTGGCAGGATATAATTTTGCTATGAATCGATTTTTATATGTGACCAATTATCGCCACGTATTATCCTATATATCTGACCTTCTGATATATTGTATTGTTTGGCCAACGTAGCTACTTTTATTTTTTTATTCGGGTTGGCCAATTTCTTTTTTAGACTCCGCACTTGTTTCTCAGTCAACTTACTATTGGGTAAATTATTTAGGCGAGAGCGTCCTTTCATTTTTCTGAAAAGATGCTGATTGTGTTCTTTCCACTCATCATGATTGGCCCATTGTAGATTTTCTACTGCATTGTTAAGTTTGTTATGATCTAAATGAACCACATATTTTTTATTTTCTGGATTTTCTAAAAAAGTTTCTGCCACCATTTTATGCACATACCAAGCAGTTCTTTTCCCATCCTTTAGAACAATCCAAATTATTCTATACCCATTGTTTAGGGTTCCTTCGACAATTTTGAATCTATCAGAACCTTGATATATTTTTTTTACTAATCCAGAATTCGAGACCATGAAGCTTCGGTTGGTCGCTAATTCTTCATCCTCATAATCTTTCCAAACTTCTTTCATTTTTTGTGGTATTAAAAAACATCTATTTCACCACAATTTCCATACCACATAAGGTGCTGATAACCAAATTAATGATATTCAATTAAAGTAGCTTTCGGGCTTGTTCTAAATCTTCTTTTGTGTCGATCCCGATTCCTACAAAATCTGTTTCCACTACTTTTATTCGCATCCCATACTCCATATACCGTAATTGTTCTAGTTTTTCGGCCAATTCGTTTTGCAAAGGTGCAAGTTTTGCAAACTTTAGTAGCGCTTCTCTACGGAAAGCGTATACACCAACATGCCTATAATAGGTAGGATGAAAAGTAGTGTCTCGCGAAAAAGGAATCGGACTTCTAGAGAAATATAGTGCATAATTTTGCGCATCGGTTACCACTTTTACAACATTCGGATTATGGATTTCTTCTTCTTTTTTGATTTCAATTTTCAGGGTAGAAAGAGAAACATCTTCTGCCTCTTCTCCACGGAAAGTCATTAACAAATCAGCCAAAGCCTTTCGGTTAATAAATGGTTCATCACCTTGTACATTGAGGACAACATCGGCATCGATATTTTCTATAGCTTCGGCAATACGATCGCTCCCTGTTTCGTGTTCTTTTATACTCATCATTACTTTTCCGCCGTGCATAGAAATTTCATCATAGATAAGCTTCGAGTCTGTTACTACAAAAACTTCATCAAAAAGTTGAGTTTCTACGACATTTTCATAGGTCGTTCGGATGACAGTTTTCTCTCCTAATTTTTTCATTAATTTACCAGGAAAACGAGTAGAGCTATAACGAGCGGGAATAACAGCAATTATTTTCATTCGTATTTTTTAGTTATAATCGATAACAAATGTGAGAAAAAGAATAATTATAGAACGAATAAGTTAGAGGATATCTTTTGAAATCTTTAACTTTACACAAATTTTGAGCGTGAAGAATCTTTTCAAAATCATTCTTATCATCTTTGCCATTGCGTTAGTTTGCACCTATATGCTCGACCTGAAAGAAACGTATCAAACCAAACAAGCACTACAAACGCAAGCAAAACCGTAATTCTATGCATGCAGAAAACACAAAATCTTTGGCGTTGTTACTAACCCCGACAAGCCTTATTTACGCAACCTTGAAGGATACCGAACAGGAAATTAACTTCCAAAATGTTCAGGTTTTTCGGACAGAACATACAGCAACAAAAATTGCCGAGAAAGATATTGTCGAAGAACTGAAAAGCAATTTAGTTTTCAGGCAATCCTATCATCGTATACATTTAGCCTTTCTGACTAACCAAATGCAATTAATCCCGAATGAGTTTCTAGATCTTCCGTTCGAGCAACTAATGCAACTTCCTAATGAAAATACGACAAGTGGCGAAAAGAAAAATTATCTCGATAGCCCACTCGATTCTTTGAATGCAAGCATTGTGTATGAAATTTCGACTACGATAAAAGATGCATTACTAGAAATAGAAAGCTTACGAAATGTTCAGCTGTTTCACTCAGGGAAATTGTTTTTAGACCATTTACATCCGTCTGGTGAGGATGAAGAAATGTTTCTCAATCTACATCAACAACAATTAGAGATTGCAGTTTATAAGCAAGCTCAACTGCAATATTACGCAGTATTTCCGTTGCAGTCTATCGACGATTTTTTATATTTTACGCTGGTTGTTCTCACACAATTAGAGCTGGATTATACCCATTGTTCTGTCTACTGTTTCGGAGAAATTACTGCAAGTTCTGATTATTATCAGCAATTAAAAAAACAAATTCGCAACGTTCATCTAGGACTGAAAGACGAAAATTATTGCGAAAATTTCACCTTATATAATTTATTCTAATGCGTATAATTTCTGGAGAATTCAAAGGAAAAAGAATTTCGGCTCCGGCCAATTTACCGGTTCGTCCGACCACAGATTTTGCCAAAGAAGGTTTGTTCAATGTCCTCAATAATGAATGGTATTTTGATGAAATAACCGTTTTGGATCTTTTTGCTGGGACAGGAAATATCACATACGAGTTTGCTTCTCGTGGTGCTAAACATATTACAGCTGTTGACCAACACAATGGTTGCATTCGGTTTATTAACGAAACTGCTTGTAAGATTAGAGCACAAGATCGCATCGATGCAATAAAAGCAGATGTTTATAAATTTCTAGAAAGAAAAGCAACGCAAACATTCGATATTATCTTTATCGATCCACCATATCAATATTCTTTAGAGGATTTTCAGAAAGTTTTGCAACTCATCAAAGCCAATGGTTGGCTGGCCGAAGAAGGAACCTTGATAATGGAACATCCGAAAGAATATTCATTTGATGATCTGGAAGGTTTCGTCTTGCACAAAAAATATGGTAACGTACACTTTAGTTTTTTTTCTTAATTTTTTTAACATTTACTGATAAATCTCATAAAATTATTTTTTTATTTATAATTAGTCTAACTAAATTTGCAAAAGTTATTTAGAATAAATAAAAATAATATTTATCATGAGAAAAAATAAACTCCTTTTGTCAACATTTGCATTATTTGCCTCGCACTTACTTTTTGCTCAAGATGCTACCGAAAAAAAAGACACTGTTCGTGAGCTAGAAGGTGTCGAAGTTTTTGGAGATCGAAATAAAAATCAACGCGGATTAGAATCAATCACTCGATTCCCTGTGAATCCGAATGATCAAATCCAAACAATTTCTATCCTCTCAGAAAAACTAATAGAAGATCAAGGAGCGCTAAGCATTACCGATGTTGCACGCAACGTTCCTGGTGTTACTTTGTTTGCATCGTACGGTGGAAATAGAGAATCTATGTCGATTCGTGGTTACCGAGGAACCCCAATTTTACGCAACGGTGTCCGCCAAGACTCTGACTTCCGTACAGCTTCTGGGATAGCTGATATGCAAGGGATAGAATCTGTACAAGTTATCAAAGGTTCTGCTGCCATTACGCAAGGTGTAGGGAACGGTTTGGGAGCTGCAGGAGGAGTAATCAACTTAGTAACCAAAACGCCTCGTTTCGTGAACCAAAGAAATATTGGATTACGTGTAGGATCTTGGAACCAAATAAGAACTACTTTTGATGTACAACAAGTTTTGGATAATAACCGAAAACTGGCTGCTCGATTAACGGGTGCTTACCAACAAATGGATAGCTACAGAGATGTTGTTAACAACAAAAAATTCTACATTCAGCCATCGATTGCTTGGCGCCCAGATAGCAAAACAGAATTTGTTGCCGAAATGGATTATCTAAAATTTGATGGTGTTCCGGATCGTGGTACTGTAAACTTAGGACCAAACAACGTAAATGCACTTTACGATATCGGTAAAAAGTTTTTAGGTTTTGATACTGATTTTGATAAAACAGAAGCCATAACTTACTCTCTTCGTGGTACTCGCCAATTAACCGATAATATAACTGCACGTATAGCCTATTACTCTTCAATAAACGAACGCGATTCGCAAGGTGCTATATTATCATTACCAAGAGGATCTAAGGATTATGCGATTCGTAATCGTGCATTGTCGAGAAGTTTCAAAGACGATAGAAACTCAACCATCCAAGTAGATTTGATGGGGAAAGACTTCCAGTTTGGTATCGTGAAATGGAATTGGCAATTAGGCTATGATTACACCACAGTACGTGTAGATAATAGAAGAGTAAACTTTGGTACTGCAGATAAACCCGTAACAAGGATTGATGTTGATCAAATCAATGTATTGGACAACTTTACTAATCAAATGCCAAACAATTTTGATTGGGGAAAAATGCAATTGAATAATTTTTCTCCATTACAGAAAGATTTCTTCTACGGTTTCATGACCCAACATCATTTAGCGATAACAGATTATGTGAAATTGGTCGGAGCTTTACGCTGGTCATACTCAGGTCAAAATTCAGATGATGTAATCGACCCTATGCTTGGCTTGATGATTTCTCCTACCAAAAACATCAGCTTATTTGGATCTTATACGACAACATCTAGTTTGAGAGGTGCTTCGAATCCTTTACAAAATGGTGGAACAGTAGGTATATCAAGAACCAAACAATTTGAGTTTGGAGTGAAAACAGATTGGTTCGAGGATCGTTTACGTGCCAATGTCACCTACTTCGATATGAACAATGAGAATCTTTCGTATCAAGTTTATGAAGGAACCACTCCAACTGGTTTGTATGATTTGGCCGGAAATCTAAAACGCAAAGGTGTAGAGGTTGAAGTTACGGGACGTCCGTTACAAAACCTACAGGTTATCTTGGGATATGCGTATCTAGATGCACGATATAATAATTCTCCGTCGTATGTAAACAGATCACGTCCTATGAATGCTCCTTATAATACGGCAAATGCTTGGTTGCAATACAAATTCAGAAATACCAATAGCTTTATTGATGGTTTATCACTTTCTGCAGGTGTTTATTATGTTGGTTCTCGTCCGACCAACGAGTTTACAAAATTACCATTTATCCATGATACAGATCCTAACACAAAACCATTCAACATGCCAGAATACACAACGCTAAATGCACAAGTTGGTTACTCGCTGAAACGTTTTGACTTCCGTTTGTTCTTCAACAACATTACAGACGAAATCGGATACAACTCATATTTCCGCGGAGGATATATCAACCAAATAGATCCGTTTAATATGGCTGGACAAGTTATTTTTAAATTTTAACCCTCATCCATAAATAGTTTTTAATCAAAAAAAGGGGAGCCTCATGTAAGCTTCCCTTTTTTTATTTGCGTGATATTTTTTAACTTTCGAAAAATATTTTTATATGAAAACAACAAA
This sequence comes from Weeksella sp. HMSC059D05, assembly GCF_001809725.1. Taxonomy (NCBI): domain Bacteria; kingdom Pseudomonadati; phylum Bacteroidota; class Flavobacteriia; order Flavobacteriales; family Weeksellaceae; genus Weeksella; species Weeksella sp. HMSC059D05. The sequence goes on along the minus strand of NZ_KV798535.1, from coordinate 4,612 downwards.
ACAGCTTAGTTTCCTTTTAGTATTTCTTATGGGCTGTATGATGGTTTTTGGGCAAGCCAATAACGAAATCCCTAAGAAAGTGCCGACCTTTGAATACATCAACCTTCTGAAAGAGAATATTTTTTCTGATAAAAATCTTCCTAAAAAAGGACAAACTCTTTTTATTTATTATACCACAGAATGTATTCACTGCCAAATAGCTGTGCAACATATGAATGATAATTCAGAAAAATTCAAGAACACCAATTTGATATTTGTTTCTACCTACCCAAAAGATAAAGTGCTAGAGTTTTTTGATATTTATGGTGAGAATTTTAAGAATGCTAAAAATGTAACGCTTCTTTTGGATTCGAATGATGAGTTTATTTTCAATTTCAATCCACAATCCTTCCCTTCTTTCTATCTGTATGATAAGGATAAAAACTTGGTAACCTACAAGAAGGGCTCTCTCGAGTTTCGTGATTTATTTTCTTACTTGAAAAAATAAAGTCTTACCGAAAACCTAAAAAAGCCGTTCTGAAAAATAGAACGGTTTTTTCTTTATAGAGTATAATTAATGTATCAATGCAATATTCATTAGAAAAATATAGCAAGCCTACATTCTAATTATATTTTGGTCTAAAGAGAACTTAGTGCAAAAGCTATAATTCGTTTTACTAGTATAATTAACATTGAAAAAACTCTGCTACCAGATGAACATGTGCAAAACCAATTGTATAAACTGGTTTCGATGATCGATTACAAAAGTAGTAGTGGTATTTTAGAAAATATCGATTATTATCATAATAACAAAACCCGCACAGTAATCTGAGCGGGTTTTATTTGTATATAAGAAATTATCTTATTCGCTTAGGATTTAGTTTCCTCCTTCTTCTAATTTCTTTTTAAGAGCAGCTAACTCATCGATATCTCCTAATGTAGAAGTTTCGATTTTATTATTGTTTTCCGCTACTTTTTCAGCTTGTTTCGCTTCTTCTTCGCGGAATATTGCGGTATGAGAAACTACTACACGACGGAATTCTTTGTTGAATTCAATTACTTTGAATTGAGCTTCTTCTCCTTTTTTGATACGAGACCCGTCTTCTTTTTCTAGCGTGCGAGCAGGAGCAAAAGCTTCTACGTCAACATCGTCAAACTGTACAGTTGCACCTTTATCAAAAACATCAACTGCTTTTCCTGTATGAACAGTTCCTACAGCATATTTCTCTTCGTATTTATCCCAAGGGTTTTCTGTCAATTGTTTGTGACCTAAAGATAAACGACGTGCTTCTACATCCAACTCAAGAACTACTACGTCTAAAATATCGTCTACATTCGTAAATTCTGATGGGTGCTTGATTTTTTTCGTCCAAGAAAGATCAGAGATATAAATTAATCCATCTACACCTTCTTCTAATTCTACGAATACTCCAAAGTTTGTGAAGTTACGTACTTTACCTTTGTGTACTGATCCTACAGGATATTTGGCTGTAATATCTGTCCAAGGGTCTGTAGATAATTGTTTGATACCTAAAGACATCTTGCGCTCATCACGGTCTAATGTTAAGATTTCTGCTTCTACTTCATCTCCTACTTTTACAAAATCTTGTGCAGAGCGTAAGTGTGTAGACCACGACATTTCCGATACGTGGATTAAACCTTCTACACCTGGGGCAACCTCTATAAATGCTCCGTAATCAGCTAATACAACTACTTTACCTTTTACACGATCACCAACTTTCATGTTCGGATCTAGAGCATCCCATGGGTGTGGCTCTAATTGTTTGATACCTAATTGGATTCTTGATTTGTCTTCGTCGAAATCTAAAATCACAACATTGATTTTTTGTCCATCTTCTAAGATTTCTGACGGATGATTGATTCGCGACCAAGAAAGGTCTGTGATGTGGATTAAACCGTCAACACCTCCCAAGTCTACAAATACTCCATACGAAGTGATGTTTTTCACTTCTCCTTCTAATACTTGACCTTTCTCTAATTGAGCAACAATTTCTTTTTTCTGCTCTTCGATATCAGCCTCGATAAGTGCTTTGTGAGAGACAACAACGTTTTTGAATTCTGGGTTGATTTTTACAACTTTAAACTCCATCGTTTTCCCTACATATTGATCATAGTCACGGATTGGTTTCACATCGATTTGCGATCCTGGCAAGAATGCTTCGATTCCGAATACGTCTACAATCATACCACCTTTTGTACGAGCTTTGATATATCCGTTAACTATCTCTTGTGTATCATGTGCATTGTTCACTGCAGCCCAAGCATTCAATGTACGTGCCTTACGGTGAGATAGAACTAATTGTCCGTTTTTGTCTTCACGCTGATCAACCATTACTTCCACTTCATCGCCAACTTTAAGGTCGGGATTGTAACGGAATTCATTTAAAGAAATAACTCCTTCAGATTTGAAATCGATATCCACAATCGCTTCCTTATCTGTTAAACGTACAACTTTACCTTTAAAAACTTCTGTTTCTGATAAGTCTTCTAAAGTATCATCATACATTGCTTCTAGTTCGGCTTTCTCTTTACGATCTGCTTCACCTAAACCAGACTCAAAAGAATCCCAATCAAATTCTTCTTGAGGTACGTTAGCGTTTACTAAATTTTCTACTTTAGGAGTTTCAAGAACTTGCTCTTGAATTTCTTCTTTTTTTGTCTCTTTCGACATAAAATATTCATTTGTATCTCAACATTTTAGACTCGAACCACCGTGGCAACTAAGTATTGAGAGGTGTTAATAATAATTAATATAAATATACTCGGTTCGATTAGCCACTAAGCGGATGCAAATTTACAACATTATTTTTAAATTTTATGTATTATTTTGATAATGAAAGATTTTAGTATGTTTTATGGCAAAAGATGGAGTAGTTTTTGCAAGAATATATCAAAATTTATAACCAATACAGAATATGGATAGTGTAAAAAAACTGAAACGTTTTTCTCAAGTTGCACAAGTTATCTCGAAGTATGGATTAGAAGAGTTAATTGCTCGATCGAACATAGAAACACTTACACCTAGTTTTTTTACGAGATGGAATCCTAAAGCGCGTAGAATTTTCGAACAAAATATATATGTAAGATTTCGATTAGCATTAGAAGAATTGGGTCCTACCTATATAAAACTCGGTCAATTAATCAGCAATCGAAAAGATTTAGCATCACCAGAAATGATTGCAGAATTGCAAAAATTACAAGATAATGTACAACCAGAAGAGATGGATATTGAAAAAAAAATTGAAGAAGAATTTTCTTTCCCCGCTTCTAAATATTTTCAATCGATTGATAAAAAACCAATTGCTGCAGCTTCTATCTCACAGGTGTACAGAGCAAAATTTCATTCTGGTGAAGAAGTTGTCCTCAAAGTAAAAAGAGAAAATATAGAGCAAATTATCGATGCCGACTTAGCTATCCTTAGAGATATTACCCAATATCTAGAAAAAAATTATGAAAAACTACGCAAAAAAAACATCAAACATATTTTACAAAGCTTCGAAAATTCTTTAAGAAAAGAACTTTCCCTTACGAATGAATACCAAAATATAGAGCGTTTTAGACATAATTTTATTGTTTCACCCGATGTGTACGTTCCTTTAGTTTACCCACAAATTAGCAATAATAATATATTGTGTATGGAATTTATTAGTGGTCGCAAAATCAATGAGAAAGATAAAATAGAGGCCATGGGATATGATCCTAAAAAAATTGTACTAAAAGGACTTGATATCTATGTGAAACAAATTTTAGAAGATGGATTTTTTCATGCAGACCCTCATCCTGGTAATATTTTTTTACTCGAAAACGGTAAGATAGCTTTTATCGATTTCGGATCGATGGGATATATAACAAATCTCGATAAGCAACGATTAGAAGAGATTGTCATTAATTTTGGATTTAAAAATGCACATAAAATAATTCGAAACCTGAAAAAATTAGCAATTTCGTATTATATCGAAGATGAAAACCAATTGGCACGAGAAATTATCGATATTATCGATTATATAGAATACAATACCATAGATACTATCGACATACAAGTAATTATCAGAAAAATAAACCAAATACTGAATACAAATCACATACTTTTGCCAGAATTCATCTATATACTTTTGCGCGGAATCGCACTTATAGAAGGAGTAGGTCGACAACTAGATGCCAATTTAAATCTACAAAAAGCCATCCAACCCTATGCTAAAAAAATAGCAAAAGAAAAGCTACACCCTAAAAATATTACTCAAAAGACGATTGAGAAAATCAAAAATTCAAAAGATTTAATAGAAGATATACCCGAAGATTTATCAAAACTAATCAATAAAATACTTAACAATCAATTTGGTCTTAATTTTCATATTCAAGACCTTCCAAAAATTGAGCATTTAGTCAAAAACAGTATAAATAAGCTCGTTTTAGCTATCCTTACATTAACCTTTGGATTAGGATCATCTTATCTTTCTTCAACAGAAATCTGGCCCATGATAGGAGGAATTCCTTTATTAGCATGGATAGGATTCGCCTTATCAATATTCACAGCATTAAATATTGTTATGCTTATTATACGAAATAAATAAACTAATTCACGGTAGGATGAAGTAGAAAAGATAGTTCTTAA
>NZ_KV798534.1:0-339 GCF_001809725.1 Weeksella sp. HMSC059D05 | reverse complement strand
AACACTCAAATATACGAAATAACATTTTATATGCATCTTAAATTTTAAAATCACAAAACACTGTATATTAACACTCTATATCAATATTTATTTATAAATTAGTCGTTCTATTTATAATAAATATTTGTTTTGCGTAATTCAATAATATTTAAAATCCGTACTCGCCATGAATCCATTACTCGCCCACTTTTCTTTCGAAATTGCCCAACATAGAAACAAAAACATTATCTGGATTTTCTTTAACTACTCAAAAGAAAATATGGATATTCTACATTTATTTTGTAAACCTCGCTATTCTGTCACCAAAAAGGCTTGGTATATCCCAAATACTAAAGCCAA
>NZ_KV798533.1:0-22483 GCF_001809725.1 Weeksella sp. HMSC059D05 | reverse complement strand
GGCTTGGTATATCCCAAATACTAAAGCCAACAGAAGTTTTGTAGGATTACAAGAAAACTATGAGCATATTACAGAAAATATTCACCCGATTCATCATCACGCCTTCAAACAATTTATCAATTACCTCACTCTCAAAAGTTATAGTAATAATACGATTAAAACTTATCGGACAGAGTTTTTATCTTTTCTTAATTTTTTCGATGATGTTGCCGTCGAAAATCTCACTCCAGACCAGTTACAAGCCTACTTTTTGGTTTGTGCAACGCAACATAAACTAAGTGAAGCTACGATAAATAGTAGAATGAATGCCGTGAAATTTTACTATGAAAAGGTATTGAAGTATGAGCGTATGTTTTTTGATATTCCTCGCCCCAAAAAACCTCTTCAATTACCCAAAACATTGAACAGAAAAGAAATTCTTCTTCTATTTTCTGTTACCGACAACCTCAAACATCTGATGATCCTAAAACTTTGTTACGGCATGGGACTTCGGGTGAGTGAATTGGCTAAACTGAAAATTATTGACATCGACAGCCAAACCATGACGGTAAGAATAGAAAGAGGAAAAGGTAAAAAGGACAGATTCGTCACCTTGCCTCAAAGCATTCTAGAAGATCTTCGACTTTATTATGTTACCTATAGACCCTCTTATTTTTTATTCGAAGGCAGAGGCGGAAGCGAAATATCTACTCGGACAATACAAAAAGTTTTTAAAGATGCTATGCACAAGGCTAAAATTCAGAAAAATGTTGGTATTCATAGTCTTCGACACAGTTACGCGACACATTTGTTAGAATTAGGTACAGATATTTCTCATATCCAAAAACTATTGGGACATGAATCTATAAAAACAACCCTGAGTTACACGCACGTAAGCAATCATACTTTACGATCCGTTATTTCTCCATTGGATCAACTATACTAATTTTCTCAGGTTTTCGATAGGATGAAAAACAGCAAGAGTATAAATAAATCATCAAGAAAAGGTTAAATTAAAAAAACAAAAAAAACTTACCGACTTCATCCTAAAAATTCGTATTTTTTTTGTTAGTTTGCATACTAATTTTTTAGAAAAACAACATGAACAATCCAATGAGAATTAATCTAAACGCCTTCAAAAACTTTGTACGATCAAGTAATTTTGGAGGATTTCTCCTCTTTCTTTGTGTCATCCTTTCTTTGCTTCTTGCCAATAGTCCGGTCGCAGATAGTTTACACCATTTTTTTGCAAAGGAAATTGGTTTCGAAAACGCTAATATTCACCTAAGATACGATATTTCTACCTGGATAAATGATGGTTTGATGACTATTTTCTTCCTGATGGTTGGTCTAGAAATCAAAAGAGAAATTGTAGAAGGAGAACTTTCTTCGCCCCGAAAAGCTCTCGTACCTATTATTTGTGCTGTGGGTGGAGCAATTATCCCCGCTTTGTTTTATCTAGGCTTCAATGCCGGGACCGAAACTCAACACGGTTGGGGAATCTCTATGGCAACCGATATTGCTTTTGCTCTTGCCGTAATTTCTCTACTCGATAAACGGGTTCCTAGTAGCCTTAAGATATTTTTAGCCGCTCTAGCCATTGTCGATGATCTTATTGCGATCTTGGTAATTGCCCTATTCTACACAGACGAAATCCATGCCATGAATCTTCTCTATGCAGGTATCGGAATGCTTATACTTATTGCAATGAATCGTTCTAATGTAAAAAACCCTTGGTTATACCTAATTCCAGGTGTTTTTATTTGGTACTTTATTCATCATTCGGGCATCCATGCAACCATTGCAGGAGTTTTGGTTGCAAAGACATTACCAACGAATGATACAGAAATAGAATCTCCACTAGAAAAACTAGAACATGCGATTGCAAAACCTGTCAACTTTCTCATCATCCCTTTATTTGCATTTGCAAACACCAATATTACGCTAGAAAAGGAAATGCTGGGTGGTCTTGTCGCTCCTTTGGGTATGGGAATCTCGGTAGGACTACTTTTGGGTAAACCAATCGGTATTCTTCTAGCTTCTTTCATATGTACTAAACTAAAAATAGGGGAATTACCCCAAAATAGTAACTGGTTTCATATCGTTGGTGTAGGTTTTTTAGCAGGTATTGGGTTTACCATGTCTATCTTTATCTCTATTTTATCTTTCAACGACCCCTTGCATATATCAGAAGCAAAACTCTCTGTATTAGCAAGTTCTATGATTGCAGGTATTGTAGGCTATACATTGTTGAGAATGAATAAAAGTGTAAAAACAGAGCAAGCATAAGTTTGTTCTGTTTTCGTAACTTGGTCTAGATGCTGAATGTATAATAAAATTGCAAAAATCACCCAAAATCGGGTATTAGGAAAAGTATTATCCGCTACTTATATCCTAGCAATCGTGATTCTAATTGCGATGCTCGGCTTTGGATTTCCTAAGATATACTATCAATATGTAAATTATTTCTTCATCACCATTCTGCTAATTGGAGTTGTAAGAACTTCCTTCAACAACATTATTTTTGCAGAAAAATTAATTACTCGTGTATTTATTTTCGACCTTATTAGCATTGCAATTGTCCTCTATTGTATCTATCGACAATTAAACGAATATTCTTTTTTCTATGTCAGTAAATACTTGCAGCTTGCAATCGTACTAAAATTGATAAGAGAAATTGCTATTCCGCAACTCAACATTCGAAAATCAAAAATTACACCTCCACAGCTTTTTATCATTAGTTTTTTAATTTTGGTTTTTGGCGGTTCGGGATTGCTTATGCTACCAAAAGCTACCACACAATCTATTAGCTATCTTGATGCTCTATTTACAGCCACGAGCGCAGTTTGTGTTACAGGACTTACGGTGGTAGACACTGCAAGTGCATTCACTCCCTTTGGACATTTCTTATTGATGCTTTTGATACAAGCTGGTGGACTCGGCATTTTAACATTTGCAGGATATATTGCTTATTTCTTCAAAGGACAATCGACCTACGATAACCAAATAGCTCTTGGCAACATAGCCAATCACGACACGATAAGTGAGGTATTCGACTTTGTGAAAAGAATACTTTTGCTCACCTTCGGGATAGAATTATTGGGTGCTATTTTTATTTTCTTTTCGGTAGATAATATCAACTTTACATTCTTCGATCAACTTTTTTTTAGCATTTTTCATTCAGTATCGGCTTTTTGTAATGCTGGCTTCTCTACCCTACCGAACAATGTGATGAATGATAAATTAATTTTCAATTATCCTTTTCAATCGGCATTGATTTTCTTGATTTTTTTGGGTGGAATTGGTTTTCCGATTCTCATTAATCTATTAAAATATTTTCGTTATTTTATCCAGAAGACCATTTTCCGATTCATCCAAAAAACACCTAACAATAAAACTTGGGTATTTACACTAAGTTCTAAAGTAAACCTTGTTACTACATTATGCATATTGATAATTTCTACAATCATCCTATTTTTCGAAGAATATTATCAAACCTTAGCTCCGCACAAAGGATTCGGAAAATTGATTTCAGCAATCTTTCTCTCAACCACCCCTAGAACTGCAGGTTTCAACCATATCGATTTCACCGAACTCCACTTTTCATCTACCCTTATCATAATATTTCTCATGTGGATTGGTGCTTCACCTGCCGGTACCGGTGGCGGAATCAAAACGAGTACTTTTGCAATTGCTGTAGTAAACTTCCTCAACATCGCACGAGGCAAAACTAAAATAGAAATCTACAAAAGAGAACTTAGCCCTGTGAATGTGCAAAAAGCTTTCGCCGTAATGACGCTTTCTTTTCTTGTTATCGGACTTGGTATTTTCTTGATGACACGTTTCGATAGCCATTTGCACCTTATCAATGTTGCCTTCGAAGCCTTTTCGGCTTATTCTACCGTAGGTCTTTCGAGAAATACAACACCTTATCTCAGCAGCGAAAGTAAAATTGTTGTAATTTCGATGATGTTCATTGGGCGGGTTTCAATGATTACGATATTGATGGCATTCTTCAAAAAAACAACCTCAGAAAATTATCGTTATCCTACCGATGAAATTTTGATTTAACGAACCAACAAAAAATTTAGAACCATGAAAATTATAATTATAGGATTAGGTAATTTTGGCGAATCATTGGGCAGAAAAATGGCTAAATTGGGTCATGAAATTATAGGTGTTGATAACAAAATGGCAAAAGTAGAGTCGCTTAAAGATAAATTATCTTATACGATTTGTATGGATGCCACCGACGAAACAGCAATCCGTAAACTGCCTATAGACAATACCGATATTGTAATTGTGAGTATTGGCGAAGATGAAGGTGCGAATATTATGGCGACGGCTATTTTCAAGAACATGAATGTGAAAAGGTTAATCAGTCGAGCAATCAATCCATTACACGAAAATGTTCTACAAGCCATTGGTATTACAGAGATTATTCGACCAGAAGCCGAATCGGCAGAACGCTGGACAAAAAAACTCAATGTGAGGGGCGTAATAGACTCGTTCGAACTCAATAAAAAATTTAGCATCATCGAGGTAGAAACACCTAAAGAATTGGTGGGCAAAACCTTTGACGAAATACAATTCAAGAAAAATCATAATATTTTAGTGATGACGATCATTCAACAGAAAGAAGAAGCGAGTTTTCTTGGAGAATATAAAATCGTACCCGAAGTAAAAGGTTTTCCTTCTTCTACAACCATTATCGAGCCACGCGATGTATTGGTAATCTACGGTGCCAATGATGATATTTATAGGTTTCTGAAGAAGTTCTCGATCAACTAATTTGTTGAACCTTCCCTTTGCTGAAGCACTTCTAATGAGGGATCGTTTAGCTTTACACGCAACCAAGAACGCAACTTTTCTTCTTCTAGATTCTCACCAGAAAAAAGAACAATTGTCGTCAAAGAAAGCGAATCTGTTCGTGGATATTTTTGTAATCTTCCTACCGAAATAGTCTGGATTGTTGGAAATAGAACAGCCATTTCTTTCAACAGCTCCTCACCGTTTACTTGATAGTTTTTTAATTCATTTTTCAATAAATTAATTTCTATTTCTTGCTGACTCAATGAGTTGGTTTGCGCATTGATTTCGGATAAGATTTCCGATTTCAGATCATTTTCACCTTGTCGAATTTTTAATTTCGTTTTGGCTAAATGAAAGTTTTGTAAATCATCATTCAATTGGTTGATTTCTACACTATCAAATTTTTTGGTCAGAAATGCTACATCAATTTCCTTTGGATTAGATTGATAGTTAATGTTTTTGTAAATTAATGTATAGCCTTTTTGGGTAAAATTCTTTTGGATATAAGCTTCAACATTTTGGGCAAACTGTTTCTCTTTCAGTAAATTATAGGCTAAATAAAAACTTGGCAAAACCATCAAAACGACTAAAGTCGGAATGATATAACGCAATTTTTTATCTAACGCTGCATTGTCGGTAACAATCGGTTTATATTTTAATGCTTTGATAATGATAAAGGTCGCAATACCGATAAAAAAACAATTGATGGTATAGAGATAAATCGCCCCGAGAAAAAACTTAAAATCAAAAGTAGCCAAACCAAACCCTGCTGTACACAAGGGCGGCATGAGCGCTGTGGCAATGGCAACACCTGGAATCGGATTTCCTTTGTCTACTCGTGTAATAGAAATTGCTCCTACAAGCCCCCCGAAAAAGGCAATCAAAACATCGTAAATGGTAGGCGAAGTTCTTGCAAGCAATTCGGTCTGCACTTCTTTGAATGGACTCAAATAAAAGTATACTCCCGATACCAAAAGACTGACTATGGTTGCAATCGCCAAATTTTTAACGGATTTTTTGAGAAGATTAAAATTGTACGTTGCCAATGCGAAACCCGCTCCTACAATGGGACCCATGAGCGGCGAAATCAACATCGCCCCGATAATTACAGCGGTAGAATTCATATTGAGCCCGATAGATGCAATGAGAATTGCACAGGCCAAAATCCATAAATTTGCTCCACGAAAAGAAATATTTTTATAGACATCGTCTAGTACTTTTCTTGGATCTTCTTCACCTGCTTTTAGATTAAATAGTCTTTGTAATTGCCCCATTTATTCGTTGATTGTCTTTGGTTGTAAGGAATGATAAATTGTGTAAATGTAAAACTATTAAATTATTTTTTCGAATGCTTTTCGTTTGCCTCCACTCAACTCTACTTCGCCGCAATATACATACCCTAACTTTTCGAATATGCGCAACATACCATGATTATCGTGGTTGGTATCTACTTTTATACTGTTTATATTCTTCGCATTAGCTACTTTTTCCACTTCACGCATTGCCCAAGTTCCCAATCCTTTTACCGGATGATCTTGTGCTACTGCCAAACGATGAACAACCAAAGCTTCTCGATTGCTCAACCATCTTCCGTCTATTTTTTCGTACGCAGGTTCTACCTCATCTATGATCGCAATATAGCCTTTTAGTTCGCCATTTTTGTGCTGCATTACGTACGCAAAACCCTTGTCGATATCTTCTGCAATCACCGTTGGGTTCGGATAGCCATTTTGCCACTGAGAACTGCCGTCTTGTTTGCGTTTTAGGATTGCTTCTTGCAGGATTTCCCAAATTGCTTCTGCATCGTTCATGGTTGCTTGTCGAAAAATTATTTCTTCCATTTTATATATTGGTTTTTGTATGGACAAGGTATGAAGAATAAAAAAACCATCGAAATTTTCTCCGATGGTTTTCATCAACTTTTGAGGTTGAAAGAATTGTATTTTTTTACTTTGGACAAGATGAATTATATCCTACCTAAATTATTTATTTTTTACAAAGCAGAAACATTGATCCGAATGGTATTGCGATTGAGTTCTAAAAAACCTTCTTTTTCGAACGCTTTTAATAATCTCGAAATCACCACACGAGATGTGTTGAGTTCGTTTGCTATTTCTTGGTGCGTTTTATTGATGACATGCCCTTTGTTGATGGAAGCAACTTCGATAAGATATTTTCTCAATCGATCATTCATGTTACTGAAGGCAAGATTGTCTAGTGCCAACAGCATTTCATCTAAACGATGGTTATAGCTATTGAAAACATATGTTCGCCAAGAATGATGTTTCACCAACCATTGATCCATTTTGGTAATCGGTATCATAACCATTTCACCATCGGTTTCTGCAACAGCACGTACTTTGCTTTGTCGTTCACCCAAGCTACAAGCCATGGTCATTGCACAAGTATCGCCACGCTCGAGAAAATAAAGTAGCAGTTCACCACCGTCTAAATCTTCTCGCATGATTTTTATTGCACCCTTTAGGATTATCGGCATTGTTTTGATATACTGATCGATAGAAATTAACTGTTCACCAGCTTTGAATTCTACCAAGGTACCTAACTCATTAAATTCTGCCAACAATTCCTCTTCGAATTGGTTGGGATAGGGTTTGGGCTATTTTCTCACTTATCATTCTGCTAATGTAGTAATTTGTTTCGTAACACACCGTATAGATATGTCCCCAACAAAGCACCAACGATAACCAAAATCATCGAATACACACCGCTACCAAAGAGTACAAAAATAGTTCCTGGACAAGTCCCGATTAGGGCCCAACCTAAACCGAAAAGTATTCCACCAATCAAATAACGAGGAATGGTTTTACTTTTTGGTTCGATGACAATTGCTCTTCCATCGATATCTTTTGCATTTTTTCTTTTGATTATTTGTATTCCGATAACGCCAACAATCAATGCACCCATCATAAATCCGTACATATGGAATGATTGAAATTTGAACATTTCGTAGATTCTGAACCATGAAGCAGTTTCTGCTTTGTACATGGTAATCCCAAACAATATGCCTAATACGATATATACTATACTTCTCATTGTGTTAAAAAATTAAAGGAAAAATTAAATGAACCATGATCAATCCACCGATAAAAAAACCAACGACAGCAACGAGCGAAGGCCATTGCAAATTACTCAAACCAGAAATTGCATGTCCAGATGTACACCCTCCTGCATAACGCGTTCCAAAACCGATTAATAAACCACCTATCACCAAAAGAACAATATTTTTCGGGCTTAGATGATCGAAAATTTCGGCAGGATAATAAGAAGAACCTGCACTTGCAAAACCTTCTGTATGCAACTGCTCAATGGTTGTTTGTGCTATTTGCGGCACTTGATTGTCTGATAACCAATGCGATGCTACATACCCACCTGCAATGGCTCCGACCAAAAATAATAAATTCCAACGTTGTGTTTTCCAATCGAATCTGAAAAACTCACAGCTTTCTCCTGCACCCAAGGCAGAACATAGAGTTCGAAAATTAGATGAAAAACCGAAACTTTTCCCTAAATACATTAATATTAGCATAATAAAACCAACGATAGGCCCACCGACATACCATGGCCATGGCTGCATAATTATTTCCATTGTTTCTAACTTTTGTTGCAAAGTTGAGGATAAATTACGAACTGTAAAGTGACTAATGTTACACAAGTAGAGATTAAACATTGCTGACCAATATACCAATAATAGCCTTGAGAAAAAGTACTCCATCTACTATTACCAAAAAGAAAAGCAAGCTTTTTTGTTTTCTCAAAACAAAGACTAAAACAGTCATCAACAAAATAGGTATTTGAAGTATTAGTGTTTGTAGTATAGAAAATTTTTCTAGAACAGAAAAGCTGCCCACCAATACAGAATCGATTATCAACAAGGGCAATATCACCCGAGAAAGAGTCTGAAGGTATCCGTACTTCACCACGAAAGTTTGTAATTGTACATGGGCATCTTCTTCGTAATCTTTAAGGTCGAATATTATTGCATTGATACTACAAAATAAAAACGTATGAAAGAAAACACCATAAATAATAATTTTTGGTAAAGTTGCTACTTTATTTTGCCAGACAAGACAAAGATAGGGTAAAAGAACAGTCACAATAGCCCACGACCAACCGATGAAAAAAGGTTTGATAAAAGTATTTTTGCGTAACGATATTCCAAGCCTATTATCGTAAAAAACCAGTGCAAAGAGAATTGTCGCAATCGCCACCCAAAAAGGAAAACTAAAAATTATTTTGGTATTGATCGGATGATTCAATAATAAATATATCGCAATTACTAAAAAGATAAACCGAAATAAATTGACTAAAAACAGGATAGTCTTCGGATGGTTATAGAAATAAACACTTCGAAGATTATTTTGGTTTAAGGTTTTGGTATCCTTCCGGTAGGCGTACAGATAAAAAAGGAATGTTGCTGATGCTGAAAGCAAATAAAACAGAATCGAATTTTGGGGTAATTTTTGCAATTGTATACTTTCCCAACTTAAGCTCCAAACGATAAAAATCAAATAGAGATTGGTATAAAAAAAACCTTCTAACAGATGGCGAGCTTTAGAAAGGCCTAGAATCCTCATGCAGATCAATCCGATGAACAAATATAGAAAAATCTCGAAAAACTTTTTTCATATCTTCTCACTTATCTCTAATAGTTCGGTTCTATATTATTCACTTTGTATGTATTTTATCCTAAATCAACAACCAAAAAATATAATATTATTAAAATCAACTACGTAACAACGTACTAAAATTATCCATGTAAAAAGACAAGCAGATTCTAAAATATTCCTTATTTTTAGCAGAACAAAAGATCAAACGCAAAGAAATGATTAATAAAAAAGTAAACAGCATCGAGGAAGCTTTGGCCGGTGTAGAGAGTGGCATGACCTTAGCAATCGGTGGATTTGGTTTATCGGGAATTCCGGAAAACTTGATTCAAGGAATGGTGCAAAAGAAAATCAATAATCTTACATGCATTAGCAACAATGCGGGAGTAGATGATTTTGGATTAGGTTTATTACTACAAAACAGACAAATCAAGAAAATGATTTCTTCTTATGTAGGAGAAAATGCAGAATTCGAACGCCAAATGTTATCGGGGGAATTAGAAGTGGAACTCATCCCGCAAGGAACATTGGCAACACGTTTAATGGCGGCGGGTTACGGAATGCCAGCTATTTTTACGCCTGCAGGTGTAGGTACCGAAGTTGCAGAAGGTAAAGAGACCCGAAAATTTACTTTTCATGGGATAGAAAAAGAGTACTTGCTGGAGTATGCTTTCGAACCAGATTTTGCAATCGTCAAAGCTTGGAAAGGAGATACAGCAGGAAATTTAATTTATCGTGGAACCTCGAACAACTTCAATCATCCAGTTGCCATGTGTGGTAAAATCACCATTGCCGAGGTAGAAGAATTGGTAGAGCCAGGAGAATTGGATCCAAGTCAGATTCATACACCAGGGATTTTTGTACACCGAATAATCCAAGGAGAAAAGTATGAAAAACGAATTGAGCAACGTACAACTTTACCTAGAAAATAACCTTAACCCAAAGATTACAACTATGTTAGATAAAAACGGTATTGCAAAACGTATTGCAAAAGAAGTACAAGATGGCTATTATGTAAATTTAGGAATTGGTATTCCGACCTTGGTAGCCAACTATATACCAGAAGGAATAAATGTTGTTTTGCAGAGTGAAAACGGATTATTGGGCATGGGTCCTTTTCCGTATGAAGGTGAAGAAGATGCAGATTTCATCAATGCTGGGAAACAAACCATTACAACGTTGCCAGGCTCAGTAATTTTCGATTCGGCAATGAGTTTTGGTATGATACGTGCACGAAAAATAAATTTAACGATTTTGGGAGCAATGGAAGTTTCGGAAAACGGAGATATTGCCAACTGGAAAATACCAGGCAAAATGGTAAAAGGAATGGGAGGGGCTATGGATTTGGTAGCATCAGCAGATAACATTATTGTTGCGATGCAGCATACAAACCGTGCAGGCGAATCTAAGCTTTTACCAGAATGTACTCTTCCTTTGACAGGAATTCGTTGTGTGAAAAAAATCGTGACAGAATTAGCTGTTTTAGAAGTGGCTAAAGAAGGAGGTTTTCGATTGCTAGAGCGTGCCCCTGGTGTAAGTATAGAAACGATAAAAAAAGCAACCGCAGGAAAATTAATAATCGATGGTGATATTCCAGAAATGGAAATTTAATTTTTATAAAATTTTCTGGTAGGATGATGTGACTTTACAACAAACTATCAACTAAAAATTCTTTTAAATGAAGCTACAGTTCTTATTTATATAGAAAACATCCAACAGGCAAGTCCTTATATCTATAAAAAATGGTTTATTTAGATAAATAAACCATTTTTTCTCTATTCTATTTATTATCGACGCTTTCCGCCACGTTCTCTTCTTGAGTTGTTTGATCGACGATCACCGCCATTTTTTTTTCGGTCATTTCCACGACGAGCGCCACGAAAATCAGAACGTTTTCTCTCTCTTCTTCCGCTGCGATTATTGTCATATAATCGATTTGGTTCTGGTTTCGAAATTTGCACATCTATTTCTATTCCGTCACGATCTTTTCCGTTAAAAGAATCTAGAATTGTTTGGGTAAATTCGTCTTCTACTTCGAAAAATGAAAAATTTCTCAGGATTTCTATTTTACCTATTTCTATATTTCTATTGCGTGTAAACTCGTTGATCATCCCAATAAGGTTTGGTGCTTTTACACGATGTTTTTCTCCTAAATTCATATAGAAACGAGTAAAGTTTTTATTCGAACGACGGCCTCTTTCTCGTCCTTCTCCTCTACTGCTTTCAGATTCGTTAAGGTCTTTTGAGTTTTTATAATACTCTAAATATGTATTGAATTCTGCAGAAACGAAACGTTTGATTAATTCGTCACGATCCAAACCTTGAAGTTTCTCATACACAGCATCCATGTAAGGTTCTATTTGTATGTCATCAACTTCTGTGTTTTCTATTTTCTCGATTAAATTAAACATACGTCTTTCACAGATTTCTTCCCCACTCGGAACTTTCTTAAGTTCGATAGGGGCAGAAATAAATTTTTCAACGTCTTTTACTTTTCTACCTTCTCTAGAGTGTGCAATAATAATAGAAATACCTTTGTTACCGGCACGCCCTGTACGACCCGAACGGTGAACATACACTTCTGGATCATCCGGTAAACTATAGTTGATTACATGCGTTAATTCGTTAACATCAATTCCTCGGGCTGCAACGTCAGTTGCGACAAGAATTTGTATGTTTTTCTTACGAAATTTATCCATCACAAAATCACGTTGTGCTTGCGATAAATCTCCATGTAATGCATCTGCATTGTATCCGTCTTGCATCAAACGATCAGCAACTTCTTTGGTTTCTCGTCTTGTTTTACAAAATACAATACCGTAAATGCTTGGATAATAATCAGCTATTCGTTTTAGTGCTAAATAACGATCGCTTGCACGCACCATATAGTATTGATGTTCGATATTTTTCGACGCCATGTTTACTTTACTCACCGCAATTTCTACAGGTTTGAACATGTATTCTGCAGCAATACGTCTTACTTCCCGTGGCATGGTAGCCGAAAACAATAAGGTTTGTTTTTCTTCTGGTGTTGTTTCTAGGATATTATCTATCTCATCCCGAAATCCCATGTTCAACATCTCGTCTGCTTCGTCTAATACAGTCCATGTGATATTGTTAATTTTCAATGCATTACGCTTGATCAAATCCATAGTCCGACCCGGTGTTCCGACGACGATTTGTGGATTATCTCGCAAACCTTTTATTTGCTTCACAATATCTGCACCACCGTAAACAGCTTGTATTTTTACTCCCTGCATATGGGCAGCAAAGCTTTCCATTTCTTTGGCAATCTGCAAACAAAGTTCACGAGTTGGACAAAGGATAATCGCCTGAACGTTTTTTTGAGATAAATCGAGTTGATTAAGAATCGGTAATCCAAACGCGGCAGTTTTTCCGGTACCGGTTTGTGCCAAGGCAATCACATCTTGATCTGAAGATAAAATTTGTGGAATTGCTTTTTCTTGAATGGGTGATGGGCTAACGAATCCCATATCTTCTACGGCAGATAAAATTTCTGGTTGAAGACCTAAATCTTTGAATGTCATCATTTTTTTACATTAGTAACCGGGATAAATTCATTTATCATTCACTCCGGTTGTCTTTTTTACTTAACTATTCGGATATGAAAGAATAAAATTAAATGGCCAAGCAGCCGAAAAATCCCTAAATGAAATTCTTTTAACATCCGCCCTTTCTCTCCCAGAAAAAGGTTTTGCAAATCTACAACTAATTTTCGCAATTACCAACTATTATTTCACATTACCCTATCCTTACTTGCATATGCTCTAAAACCTTGCCAACCAACAACTTATCTCCCAATTTTTGAAATCCTAGACGCTCGTAGAGTCGCTTTGCATGTGGATTATCGATATCGACGAGCAAGCCGACCGCTTTGTTATTCTCGCTCGAGATATTTTCTATGACATATTTGATAAGTGTAGAGCCTATTCCTTTTCCCTGAAAATCAGGATTTACACCTAACGTATCTAAATACCATTCGCCAGCTTCGGTTTCATCTTCAGGCGAAATCTCGTTTTGATATTTTTCTTTTAGGTATTGTATAATTGGTCTTCTCAGCTCATTAAGCATTCCTCCATCGTAGACATTAATTGCTCCTGCGATTTGGCCATGCATTTCTAATACCCAAATATTTTCATACGAATATTGATTGCTTTTCTGAGCAATAAAATACTCTAGAAATGCAAGTGATTTTTCTCTATTTTCTTCATTGATAAACGTATAAACGATATCTTCCATTGCTATTAATAGTAATGGAGCAATTTCTTTGCTATCATTTTTCTTTGCTTTTCTAATCAACATATTGATAAACATATTTTTAAGTGTATTACGCAACAATTTCGTTGCCTATATTAGGACTACACCTTATGAGTTATTATAAAACAAAACAGCCAAGAAAAAACTTGGCTGCTCGATTAACTACTAAAATCTATTAAATGATAAGATATTATTTTGCTTTTGCTTTATCGAGCAAGTTATTATATCCTTCTTTTACATCTTCTGCGGCCTTTTTAGAAGCATCTTTAACATCATCCGCTGCTTTTTTAGAAGCGTCTTTGACATCTTCTGCAGTATTATTTACTGCTTCTTTTGTTTTTGTAGCTGCATGATCAACTCCTTCTTTTACATCTTGTGCTGTTTCTGAAACTCCTTTTTTGAAGTTGTCCCAAGCAGTTTGTGCTTCGTCTCGAGTTTTACGAGCTGCCTCTTCTGCTGCCTTATCTCCTCTCGCGATTGCTTCATCCAATTCTTTTTGTGCTTGATCTAAACGTGCTTTTGCTTCTGCTTCATCTATTTCTGGAGAAACGGTAGTTACAGTTTCTACGTGCATCACAGAATCGTTTACATCTTCTACAACAACTGTTTTTTCTTCTTTTTTACAAGAGGTTGCGAATATCATGGTCATTACAGATAGACCTACAATTAGTTTTTTCATTTCGTATATTTTTTTAAAATTTTAGATTCAATTAAATTAATATTCAAAAATCAAACCAAGATATAACTTTTACTATAAATTATTTTTCTGGTTGGATGCTTTTAGCATTCGATAATGGCCTGATAAATCTTTTCTCAACTCAACATATTCATAATCACCGCTATACAACTCAGTCATTTCCTGACTCAAATATTGATTAATTTCTAAATATAAGACTCCTTCCGCTGTTAAGATTTCTTTAGCCACTTCTATTATGCGTTGATAATATTTAAGTGGATTGTCATCAGCTACAAAAAGCGCAGTTTCGGGTTCGAAATTCAATACATTTTGATGCATCGCCTCTTTCTCACAATTGCGTACATAGGGTGGATTAGAAACAAGCACATCGTATTTTTTTTCGGTAGGAAATTTATCAAAAATGTCGTGAACGAAAAAGTCCACTTCTACTTTATTGTACTTTGCATTTTTCTTTGCCATTGCTATGGCTTGTGCAGAAAAATCAATTGCAGAAATCTGAGCGTTTGGTAGAAGATGTTTCAATGCTATCGGAATGCATCCACTTCCTGTCCCAATATCCAACACACGTAATTCGTTGGTTCTTTTGTGTAAATCCTTCGCTATCCATTCGACTAATTCTTCAGTTTCGGGTCTTGGAATCAAGGTAAATTCATTCACCAAAAATTTCCAATCCATAAAATATGCATAGCCGAGTATCTGCTGAATCGGTTTTCCCAGTGACAAGGCGACTACATCATTTTCTATTTCATCCAACCGAAATATATGTTCTGCTGGTAATAGAAAATCCGAAGAACTGAAATGATATTTCTCTTCAAGATAATACCGAAATAATGCTTTTGTTTCTTGTTCATCGTATAGGGTAGAAAGCGACTGCACAAAAATTTTTTCTAATTCTGCTAAATTCATTTTACAAAAATACGCTTATCATCCATGTTTATTTAGTAACAACATTTTTATTTACTACCT
This sequence comes from Weeksella sp. HMSC059D05, assembly GCF_001809725.1. NCBI lineage: Bacteria > Pseudomonadati > Bacteroidota > Flavobacteriia > Flavobacteriales > Weeksellaceae > Weeksella > Weeksella sp. HMSC059D05. Next base: position 7,126 of record NZ_KV798533.1, on the reverse strand, counting down.
GCACATAAATCTATTCACTATTTTATTAGAAAAAACCATACATTCTTTCTGTTATTCTATTCTCTATATTGGTAATGATGCCAATCTAAAAAAAACAAATAGAAATTACAAATACATAGCGTTTAAACTCTGCATTCGAACGCCAGACAAACAGTACGAGCAGAGATCGTAACCAAATTGATAATCGAGAACAAACTACTATATTCAACAATTAAAAACACTTTTACCGAAATGCTTTTTTCTAGACCTAATTTCTCTTAACTACGAATAAATCGTATCTTTGACCTACGATGAAAAAAGACATTAACACGCTTGATCCGAAAGATTTTATCCTGGTAAAAGGAGCTAAATTACACAACCTAAAAAACATCGATATAGCGATCCCCAAAAACAAACTCGTAGTAATTACAGGAATGTCGGGATCAGGAAAATCGACCTTAGCTTTTGACACTCTGTATGCCGAAGGTCAACGAAGATATGTAGAAAGCTTATCTTCGTACGCTAGACAATTTTTGGGTAAACTCGACAAACCACAGGTCGACTATATTAAAGGAATTGCACCTGCAATAGCAATTCAGCAGAAAGTTATCAGCAGTAATCCACGATCAACCGTTGGGACGAGCACAGAAATATACGATTATCTGAAGCTTTTGTATGCTCGTGTTGGCAAAACTTTTTCACCAATTTCGGGCAAAGAAGTAAAAAAAGACTCGGTAACGGATGTCATTAACTTTGTCATGTGTTTAGCCGAAAACACAAAATTATTACTTTTAATTGATCTTCTTGTTCCACACGATAGAACGTTCACCGAACATTTAAATCTTCTCAATCAGCAAGGATTTAATCGTCTTTTGGTCGATGGCCAACAAGTAAAAATAGAAGATCTGATCGAGTTTCATTTCCAGCCCACCAAAGAACATAAAATTTATCTTATCATCGATCGGATATCTACTCAAAAGGACGAAGCATTTTTACACCGATTGGGTGATGCAGTAGAATTGGCTTTTTTTGAGGGGAAAGGAGAAATTATTTTAGAAGAATCCGACAAGTCTAAAAAACATTTTTTTTCTACAAAATTTGAGTTAGACGGTATTAATTTCAACGATCCTAATATTCATTTTTTTAGTTTCAATAATCCCTACGGTGCTTGTCCGACTTGCGAAGGTTACGGTAAAATTATAGGTATCGATGAAAACCTAGTCATCCCGAATAAAAATCTCACTATTTTCGAGGACGCAGTTGTTGCTTGGAAAGGAGAAAAAATGAGTGAATGGAAAAATCATTTTATCAAAATCGCCTCCAAGAAAGATTTTCCTATCCACAAACCCTACTTCCAATTGACCGATGCGCAAAAAGATTATTTGTGGCATGGTGACAAAGAATGGGAAGGAATAGATGGCTTTTTTCAGATGGTCGAAAGCAACTCCTACAAAATCCAATACCGTGTCATGCTCTCGCGCTATCGTGGTAAAACCAAATGCCCTATGTGCAAGGGAAAGCGTCTACGACCAGAAGCCAATTGGGTGAAAATCAACAACCAATCTTTACCCGACTTGGTCGACCTGCCATTAGGCGAGTTGAAAAAGTTTTTCGACACCATCGAATTTTCAGAATACGATCAGCAAGTTGCCGGCAGAATCATCTACGAAATAGAAAGTCGACTTTCTTTCTTACTCGATGTTGGCTTAGACTATCTTACCCTAAATCGGGCATCGAATACCTTGTCGGGTGGAGAGAGTCAACGAATCAATTTAGCAACATCTTTGGGTTCGAGTTTGGTGGGGTCGATGTATGTTTTAGACGAACCCTCGATCGGTTTACACTCGAAAGACACCGTTCGATTTCTTTCTGTTCTGAATAGATTGCGCGATTTAGGAAACTCTGTTATTGTGGTAGAACATGACGAGGATATCATAAAGGCAGCCGATTATATCATCGATATTGGTCCCGAAGCAGGTATTAACGGTGGTGAAGTAGTTTTTGAAGGTACGTATGATGAATTGCTAAAATCCAACACTTTAACGGCTCAATACCTTAACGGGAAAATGAGAATCGATTTACCCGAAAAACGCATCCCACCCAAAAACATGCTTATCGTTACCGGTGCACGAGAAAACAACCTAAAAAATATAGATGTTAGTTTTCCGCTCAACATGCTTACTGTGATTACTGGTGTTAGTGGTTCTGGGAAATCTACGTTGATGAAAGATATTCTGACGCCTGCTCTCCAACGAGAACACGGACAATATGGGAATAAAGTTGGTGATTTTGATGAACTGAAAGGAGCAGTGAAATCGATTAAATCCATCGAACTAATCGATCAAAATCCCATCGGGAAATCATCTCGATCAAATCCTGTTACCTATGTTAAAGCATACGACGATATTCGTGCTTTGTTTGCGGCTCAAAAAGCAAGTAAACTTATGGGCTTCACTGCTAAACATTTCTCTTTCAATGTCGATGGAGGTCGATGCGAAAACTGCAAAGGCGAAGGAACGATCACAATCGAAATGCAATTCATGGCCGATGTAGAACTAGAGTGTGAAACTTGTCATGGAAAACGTTTTCAGCAAGCCGTTTTGGACGTTAAGTTTGAAAACAAAAATATTTCAGATATCCTGCTCATGAGTATCGACGAGGCAATTGGTTTTTTTACGCTTCATAGACAAGATAAAATTGCACAAAAACTACAACCACTACAAGATGTAGGTTTAGACTATGTACAATTAGGACAATCATCGAACACGCTTTCCGGCGGTGAAGCGCAACGCATAAAATTGGCATATTTCCTTACCAAAGGAGAAACCAAGGATAGAACTTTGTTTATTTTCGATGAACCTTCGACTGGGCTACATTTTCATGATATTGAGAAGTTGGTAAAAGCTTTTCGTGCTTTGATAGAAATCGGACATTCGGTTTTCGTCATCGAACATAATATGGATATTATAAAAGTGGCCGATTGGGTAATTGATCTTGGCCCCGAAGGTGGCAAAAAAGGAGGTTATCTCGTTGCCGAAGGAACGCCAGAAGAAGTAGCAAAAGTAAAAAATTCATATACCGGGCATTTCTTGGCAGAAAAACTCAAAGAACATAAAAAATAAGCTTTTCCCTAGTTTTTAGTAGGATGAAAATAATCGAGTAAGTTAGAATAAAAAGATAAATGGTTGTGCATCAGTTGGATCTTACTAAACCGATAAACTATCCGTTTGATTAGCCCACTATCCCTAGAAAAATGTAGCAACTTTTCTTAGGTGGCTATTACGCATATCATATCAATAAGAAAACAGAGAAATAAAATGTTTTTTGTAGGATAAAATCTAAATTCGTTTACGTATTAACGCCATTGGCTAAGATCAACCTTTACCGAAAAGATATTCGAATACAAAGCAATCGATTGATCACCAATATCGGTTAACGCATAATCGATACTAATACCACGGTATTTGAAACCGACACCAACATTGGGCTGAAAAGTGTTTTTATACTTTTCGTTGAACTGCATTTCTTTCTGAAAATTATTGACTCCCCCACGGAGAAAAACCATATCATCGTACGAAATTTCGACACCAGCTGCAGGCGATAAACTAAAACCTTTCATCGAAAAAATATCATTCGATTCCTGAAAATGCATGTTAAGATCTACCTCACCCAAAACCTTGAATCGATCGGAAATCGAAAAAGTTTTAGCCACCCCGAGATTGAGTTTTGGCAAGGTTAACTCGATATCTTCTCCAGGTAAATCATTCACCGTTACTACATCATCTGCATTTGGTTCGTCTATCGAAATACTAGGAAGTTTATCGTAGTTTATTTTCCATACATTGAAAGTTGTGGTGATATCACGCGCCATCAAACCAAAATAAAAATCACTCTCGGTTTTATACCGCATACCGAAATCTAGACCAAAACCGAAAGAATTGGCAAACTTCCCGATATGTCGATAAACAATTTTGGCATTCGCACCGACTTGTAAATCTTTATTACCCAAAAAGTTTCCAGCATAAGAGGCAGATAATGCATAATCCGCAGTTGAGAATTTATTGATTTTATTGTAATCTATATTTCCTTGATTATCGATAAGCTCTGTCGTATTCAGAATATCATCTACCCCAAAACGATAGAGAGAAACGGCCAAAGTAGAATTGTTTTCTATAGGAAAAGCGACGGATAGATAATCGTATTTTGCAATCGACTGAAAATACTCTGCGTGCATAGCCGAAAATTGAGATCCGAAAATCACATCGGATAATCCTGCCGGATTCCAATACGCTGCATTCACATCGCCAATATTAGCCACCACGGCATTACCCATACCAAAAGCACGTGCATCTACACCGATGTTCAAAAACTCGTTCGAGTATTTTCGGGCAGATTGAGCAAAAGCAAAGCCTTGCGTAAAAAAAGCTACAAAAAGGATCGTTTTCTTCAAAATTCTAAATAACAAGTGTCGTGAATAAAAACTCAAAAATAATAGTTTTATTGTATTTCTATGTTGCATGCCTCGAAAGTTTGTATTTTTGACCTTAATATTTTTTTACATGAAACTATTAAACATTCCCAACCTTCTCACTTTACTCAACTTATGCTGTGGAATTTTAGCCTCTGTTTTGGTATTGGCTGGTGGAGATATTTATGGCATTTTTATTTTGATAAGTATCAGTTTGATAGCTGATTTTTTAGACGGAATGGTTGCAAGAGCTATGAAAATAAGTTCGCCAATCGGGAAAGAATTAGACTCTTTGGCCGATGTGATTTCTTTTGGTGTAACACCTGGAGTGATGATGTTGGTCTTATTGCTCAATTATCCGATTAGTGGAAACGCTCTCTATACCGGACAAATTCACCTCACTTGGTTGTCCTTGATCGGGCTGATGATTCCGGCTTTTTCGGCTTTGCGTTTGGCAAAATTTAATTTAGACGAAGAACAAAGCACCTATTTCAAAGGATTGGCAACGCCTTCTAATACCTTACTAATCTTTTCGGTTTTCTATATCGTAGAAATGAAAGGTCAAATGTTTTCTGCAACCTACGATTGGATAGTGTTGATTGCCATTACGGTCATTAGCAGTTTTTTGTTGATTGCCGATTTACCCCTTTTTGCGCTAAAATTTAAAGGATTCGCTTGGCGCGACAATTATTATAAATATATTTTTCTGATGATAAGTTTGGTCTTGCTTATTTTCTTCAAATTCTATGCAATTCCGTTTATCATCCTCCTTTATATCATCACATCAATTATCTATAAAAAAGAAATTATCAAATGAAATTAACCAAGAACATCTGTTTTTTCGATTTAGAAACAACCGGAACCAATATTGCCAAAGATCGTATCGTAGAAATTGCGATTGTCAAAGCATATACCAATGGCGAGAAAGAAACCAAAACTTGGCGAGTAAACCCAGAAATGCCCATTCCACCAGAGACTTCATTGGTTCATGGTATTTATGATGAAGATGTGAAAGATGCACCTACTTTTCGAGAAATTGCACCACAAATTGTAGAATTAATCAAGGATTCTGATTTGGCAGGATTCAATTCTAACCGTTTTGATATTCCTCTTTTGGCTGAAGAGTTTTTGAGAAACGGAATCGATTTCGATTTAGAAAAACACCGACCGATTGATGTTCAAGTGATTTTCCATAAGATGGAACCAAGAAATTTAGCAGCGGCATATAAGTTTTATTGTGACAAAGATTTAGAAAACGCCCATTCTGCAGAAGCCGATACTTTGGCAACTTACGAGGTATTGATGGCACAGATCGAGAAATATGAAGAACTGAAAAATGACAATCAATTCTTGAGTGAATTTTCATCTCAACGCCGAACAGTTGATTTTGCAGGTTTTATTTTGATGAATGAGCAAAACGAAGAAGTGATCGGATTTGGCAAATACAAAGGTCAAAAAGTAACCGATGTGTTCAGCAAAGATCCTGGATATTACGCTTGGATTCAGCAAGCTGATTTTCCTCTTTATACCAAAAAAGTTTTCACAAGACTCAAACTTAAATCCTCATTCGCATGAAAATAATTTGTGTAGGACGAAACTATGCCGAACACGCAAAAGAACTCGACAATCCGATTCCAGAAGAACCGATGTTTTTTATGAAACCAGATACAGCGCTGATGAAAGATTCACAGTTTGTGATTCCTAGTTTCAGTAATGAGATTCATTTTGAAGTGGAAATTGTCCTGAAAATTTGTAAAACCGGAAAAATGATTCAACCCGAATTTGCACACCGATATTACGAAGAAATCAGTTTGGGAATTGATTTCACCGCTCGGGATATACAAACAAAACTGAAAGAACAACGCTTCCCGTGGGAAAAAGCAAAATCGTTTGATCATTCGGCTTTTGTTTCTTCTTTTTATTCTAAAAATAATTTCGACTTGGCCCATTTAGATTTTGGTTTGATGAAAAACAACACTTGGGTACAACAAGGAAATACCCACGAATTATTGTTCGATTTTGATACATTGATTGTGGAAGCTTCGAAATATTTCACCCTAAAAAAAGGAGATCTTATTTTTACAGGAACACCAAAAGGCGTGGGACAAATCATCTCAAAAGATATTTTAAGTGGTTACCTCAATCAAAAGAAAGTTTTTGAGGTTTCTGTTTTGTAGTCGGAAAATTTCAACTAAAGTTATTTAACTATTTTTATATTATTTCATCTCAAGAAAAATTACTGGAAAAAATATGGCTTTATGTAAAGTGATAAAAATGATTATCGCCCAATGAAAATATACCTACTAATGATTCTCAGCAAACTGCGATAAATAAGCAGTAAGTATGGTTGTAAATAATGAATTTTTAATGTATCGATATTATTATAATGTGTACATTAAATCTTGGTGTTATTTACGATTTTTTTATTAATTCGTAAATAATTCCAACATTTGGTAATAATTCAGCACCAAATATTATTTTAATATCGAGTTTTAAATCTACATTATTACTTTTTATTATGCTATTGGTAATTTATCTTGAAGTTTTAATTGATAATTAAAACACTAGTATTAATTTATGTATTCTTTTAAAAAAAGTAGATTTTAATAAAAGATATAATAAAACCACCGATAAGATTAACAAATGCTATTGTAAATCCCCCAAAAACTCCGACAGTTT
>NZ_KV798532.1:0-333 GCF_001809725.1 Weeksella sp. HMSC059D05 | reverse complement strand
TACAAAATTAGCAAAGGTCTATACCAATGAGAAATGGACACAGCAGCCAGCTGGCCTAACCTTCACGCTCGAAGGAGAAAGCGTACTAGGATCGACAGAAATATTCAACAGCTCGTCTGCCCCATTGGCTGCTACGGTAATTACAGATATTTTAGAAGTAAAAACCAACGACTTTTTGTCTCTGACAGTTTTCGACCTGAATGGTAAAAGTATTATGACTTCTGACAAAAAAATTAACCAAGTAGGATTTCTTCCTTCAGGTGCATATTTAAGCGTTATAACCACCAAAAATGGCCGAAGAATTTCGACAAAATTCATAAAAAAATAACCGAT
>NZ_KV798531.1:0-220 GCF_001809725.1 Weeksella sp. HMSC059D05 | reverse complement strand
ACTTATAATTATACGTAGCCGAACCCGTTGAGATAGAATTATCAATTCCTATTCCTATATCGCCAAATTTTGCTTCAATAGTTGTTCTATTACTTGCAATATCTTCACCTGGAGTTACAATGATTTGTTGTAACGGTTGGTAACCTTTATGTTTCAACCCAAAAGGGTAGTAGTGGTTTTCTTCCAATATTTTTAATTTGTTTTCGGTGTCATCCCAAGC
>NZ_KV798530.1:0-25674 GCF_001809725.1 Weeksella sp. HMSC059D05 | reverse complement strand
CTGAAATCTTAATCTATACGAAACAAAAAAATCATTGCCAGTTGACAATGATTTTCTAGTTGTGGTCTTGTTAATTTTCTTATTTATCGAGGTATTTTTAACATTAAAATCAGACTACTCATATTCGTTGTATTATGTTTTATTCTTGATACAATAACTGTCTACATATAGAATAGGATACTACGAAAATCAATCAATAAGAACTAAATAATTTTTTTTTATGATTATATTATTAGTTAATTTCTTTGTATAGGCTTCGAATAATACCGTCGGATAAACCAATTTTCGGAACATGTATTCTTTTAGCATGTGACCATTTGGCAACTTTATTATAGATTTCTAATGCATAGACCACGACATCAGCACGATCGGGTTTCATGTTATATGTTTGCATTCGTTCTTCGGGGGTAAGTTTTAATAGGTTTTTGTGATGCCGATTTGTATAGAGAACACTCATAGGCGTCCCCAGTTTTACACCCGAATATTTGTACACGTGATTGATATTTCCTCCTGCACCGATAAGCTCTATACTTTCTTCTTTGATGGTATCTTGTATCCATTGTTGCATTTCTGGAAATACATTTTTCTTCTCGCGATGTTCTAATAGTCGTACAGTTCCTACTTCAAATGATCTAGATGTGATAACTTTGTTGTTTTTTAGGTATGTTAATTCACTAGATCCACCACCCACATCTACATATAGAAAGGCTTTGTCTTGTTGTAAAAATTGATTTAATCCGGCTGAAAAGAGCATTTCAGCTTCGGTTTTACCATCAATAATTTCTACACATATACCGGTTTTTTTTTCTATTGTGCGCAATATTTTTTTCCCATTTTTGGCTTCGCGCATAGCCGATGTAGCACAAGCTTTGTAGTCTTCTATTCCGTAAACTTTCATCATTAGGGCATACGATTTCATTGCATCAATCATACGGTCTATATTTTCTTGCGAAATTTCACTTTCGGTAAACACATCATGCCCTAACCGAATTGGCATCCGAACTAAACTTGTTTTATTGAAAACAGGGTCTTTATCGGGTTGTTCGTATATATAATTTATCAATAATCGTATGGCGTTAGATCCAATATCTATCGCGGCAAGTTTTCTAATTTTCATCTCCTTCTTCTAATTGTTGTAAATAATCGTAAATCGTAAATTGAGAACGATTATGAGGTAAATCATTTATTTGATAGGTTAAACTTGTTGTTTTATCGTGTATACGAGCCTTTACATTGTCAGTAAAACTAAGATCGAATGTATCCATGACTATTTGTTTTAGTTTTGGATCTTCTATTGGGCATGCAACCTCTATTCTAAAATCTAAATTACGCTCCATGATATCGGCCGATGAAATATAGACCGAATTTTCTCCTCCGTTGCAAAACCAATAGACACGTGGATGTTCTAAAAATTTATCGACGACGCTGATGCTATGAATTTTATCTGATAAATCTTTTTCTTGTGGAATCAAACAATGAATTCCACGTACAACTAATCTTACCGGAACGCCTTTGCTTGAAGCTTCATAAAGTAAATCGATTATATTTTTATCGCTAAGACTATTTAGTTTAAGATTTATCCCTGCTGGTAAGCCTTTTTGTTTATTTTTGATTTCTCGTTTAATGAACTTCACCAATCTTTTTCTAGTCTGAAATGGAGAAACCATTAGCTTTTTGTACGAATGTGAAAGGTAATTTGCACCGAAAAAATTGAATAAACCTTCTATTTCATTCGTAATTTCTGGTTTAGAGGTGAAAAATGTATAATCCGTATATACTTTTGCTGTCCCTGCATGGAAGTTCCCAGTACTGATGAATGCATATTTTTGCGATAGGCCTTCCTCAGCTTCACGTTCTATATAACCAATTTTCGAGTGTACTTTGAGACCAGGCACACCAAAAATAACATGCACGCCTGCATCTTGTAGACGTTTCGACCAATTGACATTATTGGCTTCATCAAATCGTGCTCGCAATTCTAGAACAGTGGTAACATCTTTTCCATTGATTGCTGCATTGATCAGCGAATTCAGTACTTGAGAATCTTTGGCGACACGATAGATGGTGATTTTTATTTTTTTAACTTTCGGATCTATTGCAGCTTCGCGTAAAAACTTCAGAAACAACGAGTAATCATGATACGGTGCATACATCAAATGATCATTTTTACTAAAATATCTGAAAAATGATTTTTCTGCAAAGGCTTTCTTTTGTTGGATTGGTGTAATTTTAGGGTAGGTGAGATCCTTTCTACCAAAGGTCGGGAATTTCATCAAATCACTTTTGTTATGGTATTTCCCTCCTGGATTGATACTGTCAAATTCATCTAAATTTAATTTCTTTAGGATATAATTCAACGTATCATCTGCAATTTCTCGGTCATAAACCATGCGAACTGGTTCACCTTTTTTACGACCTTCGAGTCCGATAGAAATTTTCTCTAAGATGGTATGTTCCAGATCGTTATCGATATCCAACTCAGAATCTCGGGTAATTTTGATAGAATGCGCTTCGATCTCATCAAAATCAAAAATCTTGAAAATATCATTCAAATGATAACGAATTATATCTTCAATAAATATAACATACTGATTGTCATCAAATTTTGGCAGAAGAATGAAACGCGAAAACAAATTCGTAGGCACAGAAACAATCGCATATTTAGGTTGTCCTTTGATCATCATTTTCACTGCTAAATAAAAGTTTCCATCGCGCAATTGTGGTGCTTTCAGGTAATCGTCCAAAATCATTACGCCAATTGTATGATCGAAATCTCGATAAAAAATATCTTTCATAAAACCGATTAATTCTTTTGGAATATTAAGATGATCGACCACATGAATTTTTTCTTCCTTTAGCTTTTCGAGCAAAACTTCATATAATTCATCATATAAAATTCGTTGTTCGCTTACGGTTTTATTAATCTCTTCGATTAGTTCTTCATCGGTTTGTTGTTCGCAGATATTTTTGTATACTTTCTCTACATTTTTTAGTTCTATAGAACGTAAAATAGCCGAATAACGCACAGAATAAAACTCATCTAAGTTATTAGAATAAATACCTAAAAAACGGATGCGCTCTAAAAGTGGTACAGTAGGATCAGCAGCTTCTTGCAAAACTCGCGCATTGAAGCGTAGCCAACTTAATTCTCGGTTGATATATTTTATCATATTAAAATTTCTTTAGGATTAACAAGGTGTTTCAACTTTCCTTTTCTTAATTTCGACCATTCAACTTGCTCAAACTGCATAATAGCTACTCCCGAGGTCCATAAATTATCCAAATAATCGTCGGTAAATGTATTGATAAAATGGGTGAAACAGGGATTATGACCAAAGAGTATTATTTTGTTTTGGGTGGGTATTGTTTTTATCCACTTGACTAGTTCTGAGGTGGAGAAAGTGTATAGTTTTTCATCATAAATAATTTCTTTCTTAGACCATATCGAAGCCGAAATTTCGGCTGTTTGTTTTGCTCGTTTTGCAGTGCTGCTGTAGAGTGTATAATCGTTTAAATCTTGATGGATCTGTAGATATTGTGCAACTGTAGTGGTCCGTTCTATACCACGATTATTTATTGATCGATGGTGATCTTCTACTTGCTCGTCCCAACGACTTTTACCATGTCTAAAAAGGATTAATTCTTTCATGTTTTAGCAGGATGTAAATTCTACTAGTTAAGATAATAAAAACTTTATTTATTTACTCCGAAAATTTTATAGTAAAGCAGGTTCGTATTCGATCATATTGGTGCGTAACCAAGAAGGAATTTCGATTGATTTATTGGCCATCGTATCAATCAAAACTTGGGTAGAATATCCAACTGCATGGATGATCGGCTGTCCAGTTTCTTCATTGTCGCTAATGATAATATATTGAAAATCAAAACTTTTTGTGCCGATATTACAGGTTCTCATCCCAAGGCGGACATTTTTGGCAGTCATGCGAATTTCTCGTAAATAGTTACAAGAGATTTTTGCGATTACAAACATATGTTTGCTCCAATCCCATTTTTGTGAAATTTCGGTCATATAGCTTCCTCGACCAATCTGAAAGTACTCTATATAATAAACATTATTCACGTGTCCGATAGGATCTAAATCATTCCAACGAATTTCTAAAGGCCTAAAAAATTTAAAATCCTCTAACTCAACGCGTTCTTTTCCTAGCATAATTTTTTAATTTTTCTTTTGGAAATATACAAATGTTTTTGCTCTTTTTATTTGTTCTAGTATATGTTTTAACATAGGTTTAATAGCATATTTTTTTGCAATTAGGTAGAAGAATAAACAGGATCATATTACTGTTTCGAGTAAGTGTATTTTTTTTTATTCTTAATACTTAGCTAACATAGACACAGCAGAAAGTAATTATCTTTGTCGGCTTTTTGAGAATAAATTATTTATTGAAATACGAATGGGAATGACTCGAAAAAAGGGACAAATAGTCGAAATTCCGGTAAATTCGAAGCTTTATACGAAAGAATTTCCAAGCTTTGATACTGAAATTGAAACAATAAAATGGAATTGCGAGAAAAGAAACTATTCTCTTTTTGATGGGATTTTGGTAGGAGAGCACGAAGGTTTAGAGAATTATCAATACGGTCAGCGAAAGCAATTAACCTCTGGTGGTTTTCAGTTACCGATGTATGTTATTGGATTCGATTTTGTCGAAAATAGACTTTTTGTAGGGCAAGGAAAAAATCATCCAGGGTTGAGAACTTCTTTTTTTTGCATTCCGAAAAATCGATTATCGATAGATGAAAATAATAAAAATTTATTAATACAACAGGTTTCTTTTCAATTGAAAAATGCCTTTACTTTCAACTTTATTTCAACTAAAATTTATTTATCTCAAGATATGATCTATTTCTGGTTTGATGAAGAAATATCACTGCAGTTTTTCAATTATCCAACCGAAATATATCTTGATAACCAATTGATTGGAGTAATAAAGACAATTAATAAAATGTTTATATGAAGTTTAAAATTTCTATTCTTGCAAGTGCTTTTGCTTTTTTATTGTATGGCCAAAGTGCTCCTACTTATTATAATTCTGTAGATTTTAATAAGACCAAAAACGAACTGAAAAATAATCTTGCTTCACTAATTACAAACACGCATACGAAAGTAATTAGCTATAGTGAATTGAAAGATCTTCTAAAAATTAGTGATGTGGATCCTCACAACTCTTCTAATTTATTGTTAATATACGGATCTAAAAGCCATGGGGAACATCAAAGAAGTAGAGCTATTGGAGGTTCTTGGAATCGTGAACACGTGTATGCAAAATCGAAAGGTACACCCAATTTAGGGACAACGGGACCAGGAGCAGACGGACATCATTTGCGTCCGGCAGATCCTAAGTTGAACAGTACGAGAGGAAATTTATCTTTTGACGATGGGCAAGGTAGCATGGCCTACAAAACTCCACGTGGAGGATGGTTCCCTGGTGATGAATGGAAAGGTGATGTTGCGAGAATATTGATGTATATGTATGTACGTTACGATAAACGTGCTTTGCCCTTGAACATTACTTTTGCTCCTGCAACATATTCTGATGATTTTCCTGATATTCTATTAAAATGGAATGTAGAGGATCCTGTCTCTGATTTCGAAATTCAACGCAATAACATTGTTGCTCAAACACAAGGGAACAGAAATCCATTTATCGATAATCCATATTTGGCAACAGTGATTTGGGGTGGGCCAGATGCTCAAAATACTTGGCCAGACACTTTGAATGGCGGAAATACTTCTACTGATACCGAATCGCCGACTGCACCGACAAACCTGAAGGTTACCGATACGCAAGAAAATAGTATTTCACTTACCTGGGATGCTTCTGTTGATAATGTTGCAGTAAATCATTACGAAGTGTATGTGGACGGTAATTATAGGCTTACTGTTTACTCTACCGAAGCCAAAATTACTGGATTAGAAGCCGGACGCACTTATTCTTTTTATGTTATCGCAAAAGATGCAGCCGGGAACAAATCAGAAAATAGCCAAACTATTCAGGCAAAAACAAACGAAATCAATGGCGGAGGAAATAATAATGAAACTTCTTGTGGATTCGAAGATTTTTCTAATGTAGTATCTACCGGTAGTACACCACCAGCTTCTAGCTATAGCGACCGCACATGGAGTAATAACGGAATTGTCTGGACAGCAACCAACGCCCGTACCGATAGTCAGATTTATATTGATGGGGTTGATAACAAAGCAATTTGCATGCGCAAAGGTTCGCTAACTTCATCTAAAATTTCTGGTGGAATTGGATCTTTATCAGTAAAAACTTATTTGCCCTTCAACGATTCAGAAGGTACGTATACCTTATTGATCAATGGGGAAGAAAAAGGACAAATTCCTTATTCGAAAAATCCTAAAACACATACCATATCAGACATCAATGTTGAAGGTGATATCGTAATCAAGTTGGTGGATAATAAGACGAATAATCGTGTATCTTTCGATAACTTATCTTGGACATGCTACTCGAAATTAGGAACAAATAACGAAGTCTCTGCAACAAGTTCGATTGTTATATATCCGAATCCAGTTTTGCAAAATGAAATTTTTGTAGACGGATTATCTGCAGAAACTTCTCTTCAAATTTTCGATGTAAATGGCCGTATAGTGCAAACAATAGATAAGGTGAAAAATCGCACTAAAATTCGTTTAAATAACTTACCAAAAGGAGTTTACATTGTAAAAGTAACTAATGAGTATAAAAAGATTATTGTAAAATAATTTTGGTAGGAAATCCTAAAAATAAAAGGTCTGATTTTTTTCAGACCTTTTTTTATTGCATTAATTATTGTTAATGAGTTCGAGAAATTCACTTTCTGTGAGTACCGTAATTTTTAGTTCTTCGGCTTTTTTTAGTTTACTTCCTGCTTTTTCACCGGCAATTAAATAATCGAGATTTTTACTCACAACAGAAAGGTTTTTACCACCATGTTCTTCGACCAATTTTTGGGCTTCTGCTCGAGTAAATTTCGTTAGACTTCCGGTAAAAAGAAATGTTTTTCCCGTTAACTTATCAGAAATTGGTGTTTGTTCTTTACCTAATTCTAGTGATAATCCATACGTCTTCAAACGATCAATCAACTCGAGATGTTCTTCTTTATCGAAGTAAGCAATTATCGATTGTGCAATTTTTTCTCCAATATCTTCCACCAATATCAACTCATCATACGTTGCTTTCTTTAGACTTTCCATAGTCCCGAAATGTAATGCTAATTTCTTGGCTACAGTATTGCCCACATGTCGAATTCCTAAGCCATACAATAATCGTTCGAAAGATTGTTGTTTAGAGTTCTCAATCGCATCGATAATATTTTGTGCAGACTTTTCTGCCATTCGTTCGAGAGGTAAAATCATCTCTTTGGTCAAGGTATAGAAGTCAGCAACATTATTCACCAAACCTGCTTCGTGTAAAAGTATTGCTGTTTCACTACCAATGCTTTCGATATCCATTGCTTTTCTAGAAACAAAATGTTCCAATCGTCCAATTATTTGTGGCGGGCAACCGTCCTCGTTCAGACAGTAATGCAAGGCTTCGCCTTCGGCTCTCACCAGTTTCGTTCCGCACGAAGGACAATTCTCGATGTACCGTATTTCTTCAGTTCCGGCAGGGCGAACATCGGTATTAACACCAACAATTTTTGGAATAATTTCTCCACCTTTTTCTACATATACCTGATCGCCAATCCGAATATCTAATTTTTTGATAATATCTTCATTATGCAAAGAAGCTCTTCTTATTATGGTTCCGGCCAATTGTACGGGATGCAAATTGGCTACGGGTGTGATAGCACCTGTTCTACCTACTTGATATGTAATGCTTTCTAAGGTTGTTTCTGCTGCTTCTGCTTTAAACTTGTAGGCAACTGCCCATCGGGGTGATTTCGATGTATAGCCCAATTCTTCTTGTTGTGCAAAAGAGTTGACTTTTATAACAATCCCATCAATTTCAAAAGGCAATTGATGACGCTTGCTTTCCCATTTTGTTATGTAAGCTATAATTTCTTCTAAATTGGAACAAAGGCTGGCAGTTTCTGGAATTTTAAAACCAAGCTCTTTGGCTTTTTCGATCATTGTCCATTGTTCATCAAAACCTAAATTTTCACCTACAAATGCATAAGGAAAGCATTGCAAACCTCGTTTAGCAACCTCGGCACTGTCTTGTAACTTTAGCGAACCAGACGCTGTATTCCTCGGATTGGCGTATAAAAGTAAACCTTCATCTTTGCGTTGTTCATTTATTTTATCAAAGGTTTTTATCGGTATGGTAATTTCGCCACGCATATAGAACTTTGTAGGATAGGAGCCTCGCAAAATAAGCGGCAAAGACGTGATTGTTTTTACATTAGCGGTAATGTCATCGCCCTGTGTGCCATCACCACGGGTTACAGCTTGTGTCAATTTTCCGTTCTCGTATAAGATACTTATTGATGCACCATCATATTTTAGTTCACAAACAAAGGTGGGATTTTCTATATTTTTGTATACTCGAGCAATCCATTGTTTCAGTTCTTCTATAGAATACGAGTTGTCTAGCGAATACATTTGATACTCATGCGAGATGGTTGGGAAGTTTTTGGTAATGCTGCCACCAACTCGAACGGTAGGAGAATTTGGGTCAGAAAATTCTGGGTGTTCTTTTTCTAGTTTTTGAAGTTCTTTTAGTTTCAAATCAAACTCAAAATCAGAAATACTCGGCTGATCCAACACATAGTATCGATAATTGTGCTGGTGTAATTCTTCTCGTAATGCAAGAATTCTCTGTTGCGTATCCATAAATAATATAAAATTCTATAAACAAATATAAAAACTAAGCACAGAATTAAGATGCTTTTTTACTTGCTTTCTGGCTAGAAATTTTGATTGAATACATTTTTGGCGAAGTATTTGAGGAATTTAACTAAATTTATATTCAAAATTAATGTATAAACCCTATTGACATGAATAATATTTTAGAGGTACTTGACACCAAATCGAAAGAATTAGGAAATACAGTTTCAATTACTACTACAGGTGCAGCTTTGGGGATTGCAGTAGCAAAAGCAATCGAAAAAAACCAAAAAGTAGGTGCTCTTGTTGGGATTGGGCTTGGATTATTAACCTATGCATTGTTCAAACCTCATGAAGAGAAAGTAAAAATCGTGTTAGATGATTTTGAAGAAGAGTTAGCCTAAAGAATAATACGCTTGAAGAACCGAATTTTCAAGCGTATTTTTTTATGATAGTATAGTATATTTATTTCACTTGTTTGGCCATGAGCCAACTAACAAACGAGCCGATTGCTAAAACCGTTGTGCTAACCACAAGAAAGTTACTCAGTGTAAAGGTAAATGGAAAGGCGACGTACGGGGCTGCGTAAATCAGCGGATAATGTATTTGTATATACCCTAGGATGGAGGCAATTATTAGCCCAAGAATCATTGCGGTTGAAGTGATAATTAAACCAGTAAAGAAAAATATTCGTCGAATATTTTTTCGGGTCATCCCGAAACTATACATCGTTTTTATTTCTTCTCTTTTGTCTATAATTATAATGATAATGGTACCAGCAAGATTAAAACAAGCAATGATTATTACCAGCGTGAAAATCATGTAAATAATAAGATTTTCGATATTCATTACCTTCAGAAAAGCCGCATCCAGATCTTGTCTGGTTTGGATAGTATACTCCGGACCTATTTGTTTTGCTATTTCTTTTTTGATTTGGTTTAGGTTCTTCTTACCGTTGGTTTTAAGTTCTAGAGAATAAGCATCTTTTGATGAAAGATTGAGCATTTCTTGTCCTAAAGCAAGCGGAGCAAAAAGATGTTTATCGTATTGGTCATTTAAGAAAAAAATACCCGAATTGAAGGCTTCTTGCATCACAAAACCGTCCTCAGCTTGTTTGATGAGTTGGGTTCCAGCTTTGGGCATGATGAGCCGAATCGGTAATTCATTATCGATGTATATCTTGAGGCGAGTTCCTATTCCTTCCGAAGCAATAACTTCGTACGGGCGTTGAGATGAATCGAAAAGCCGCCCAGCAATAATTGTTGTATCAAATTTATTGTTTGTTAAGAATTGATTATCAACACTTTTAAGGTATGCGATATCTTCTAATCCATTGTATTGGATGTATACTTTTTCTTCGATAACTTTTGCGTAAGAAGCTATAGAGGGTTGTTTTTTTATTTTACTTTCGAGCTGATCGATATTCGGTAAACGTTTTCCACTTGCTGGTGAAATTTTCAGTTCTGGATTAACATCACTCAAAAAACGTATATTCATTTTTTCTAGCCCAGAAAATACAGATAAAATTACCAATAAAGCAGCAGTTGATACCATGATTGCAATTACAGCAATGGTGGTAATTATATTGACTGCATTGGTATTGGTTTTCGAAAAAAAGTAACGTTTTGCAATATAAAACGGAATATTCCTCATCGCAAAAGTCTATAATATAGGGTTGTTACCTTTGCCAGAGAGTGCACGATCGATTTTGTCCATTTCGTCTAACGTGGGATCTAATCTGAAAATTAGCTCTGGTGTTAGACGCATGTTTTTGGCAGCTCCTTTGGATAAAATTCCTCTGAAATAAGGAGCTTGTGTGTTGATCTCTTGTAAGATTTCGTCTTTTTTATCGTTAGGGAATATACTAATAAAAACTTTCGCGATACTCAGGTCAGGGGTAACTTTAACTTCTGTTACACTAACTAAATTTCCAGGAAAAAGTTCCGAAGCCCATTTTCTGAAGGCTTCTGCCAGTTCTTCTTGAAATAATTTCCCTACTTTTTGCTGTCTATTACTATCCAAAATCTACATTTTTTTTGTTATCTGCCAAAGGTACATAATTTTAGTGCAAAACTTCAATACCTATAAAAGTATATGTGTATAACGAAAATTTTTAGGCAATTATCGGTATTATTTTCCATCTTTTTTTTGTTCGAATTCGAGTTTTGGAGGAGCTCCAATTCGTATATACTTTTGTCAATTTCATTTTAAAAAAGAGAGAAAAGACTTTTGGTTACATTTCGTCTAAATAAAATCTTAGAAAGAACGTTTATTTATTTCAAAAATCTCAAAATCTTTCGTTAAGTTAACTGTTACTAATTCCTGTTTTATTGTAACTTTATTATTCTTTACTTCGATTTTTTTGGTAGGAAAATAAACTGTACTTATCTTATTATAACTTTGTAGATAACGCTGTTCATTGAGGTGTAAAATAATCGAATACCAAGCATCCAAAGGTTGATACACAAGATAATAAACCGAGTACAAATCATCGTGACCTGGTTGAGTAATGATTGACAATTGAAAAGAGTCGAGTTCTATTTTATCTTTGCAATATATAATTATTTGATTATCACAATATTTGTCATCTTTCAGTAAAACAGACTGTTTAAGTGATATACCAAATTCATTCATTTCTATATTTTCAAATTGGTAGGTAATGGGATCGATCCAAACTTCATAAGAAGATTTAGGAGATATGGTAGTCGTAAAATCATCAATCAACCGATCATATATCTTTTTTTTTAGGCTAAAAAGATTTGTTTCTTGTGCCGAAATTGTTGTATATATTAGACCAAGAAATAACATAAAAACGCGATGCATCATATGAAAAAGGTTAAACATCAAAAATACATTTTTTAGCTGAGAATAGTCGATTATCTTTACAAAACCATCCAGTAAAGCTTTAAAAAAATGAATCAAGTCGAAATCCTTTATTTAGATGTTAATAAATTGATAGAACAAAATGATTTGAGTAAAGCATATGTTCTTTTATATGAAATATTATCGATAGATCCTGGTTATGCAAGAGCTCATAATTATTTAGGCTGGATTTATGAAATACAATTCAAGGATTTTGCCAAAGCAAAACGACACTATGAGTTGGCTATAAAATTCTCTCCAGAGGATTTTCCTGCCTCCTACGTGAATTATGTATATTTACTATTACGGTTTAATGAACTGGTCGAAGCAGAAGTTATGATCAATCGAGCACTCTCTATCCCAGGCGTAGATTATGCCACGCTTTTCTATCAAAAAGGTCGAATAATGGAGGATCGATTCAGGTTTCGTAAAGGTTATTTCTATTTTCGATCTGCTAAGATGAGAGCAAATGATGCAGATTTTATACGCATGATGGATTTAGAAATGGATCGTATTCGTCATAAGATGAGTAGCTTAGGGAAGATTATATCTTTGATTAGTGTATTTTTCAAACTTAAAGACTAATAAAAAAAATTTTTTCTTTATTAAATTGTTATAAATTAAAAAAATAGTCTATATTTGCATTTAGATAATTTATTCATAGTAGTATTTATGTTAATTCAATCAAACTTCAGATTGGTTAACTAAATATTTAAGAGTTTTTTATAGTAGTTTAGGTTGGTTAAATGATCCCTAATTTTTTGGGGATCATTTTTTTTTTTTTAAATATTTTATCCTAACTATTTGTTCATATTCTAAGGCACTTTGGCTAATTTTTTTTCTCCACTACCTCTTACCAAAACTTTCTAAATAGAAGATAAAAAGATTTTATTCTACAAAAAACTACATGTAGAAATAAAGAAAAAAGCCTATATTGCGGAATATATTTTATAAAAGAAAAAAATCATAAAATAATGAAAGAAGTAGTAATTGTCTCTGCAATAAGAACACCGATGGGGTCTTTTTTGGGAAGTTTATCAACAATTCCTGCAACAAAATTAGGAAGTATCGCAATAAAAGGGGCCTTAGACAAAATCAACTTATCAGCAGAACATGTAGATGAAGTTTATATGGGGAATGTTCTTCAGGCTGGTGAAGGACAGGCACCCGCAAAACAAGCAATGATAGACGCTGGAATTCCCAATACAGTACCTGCAACCACAGTTAATAAGGTTTGTGCTTCAGGAATGAAGGCAGTTATGTTAGCTGCACAAGCGATTCGTTTGGGTGATGCCGATGTCGTTGTTGCCGGCGGGATGGAAAACATGTCGATGACACCATTCTATTCTGCTACAGCACGGTTAGGAAACAAGTACGGAAATACTTCGCTAAATGATGGGATAGTACAAGACGGTTTACAAGATGCTTACTCAAAAGAAATGATGGGAGTTTTTGGAGATGCTACAGCCGCAAAATACCAAATTACAAGAGAGCAACAAGATGCTTTTGCTATAGAATCTTATAAAAAATCTGCCGCTGCTTGGGAAGCAGGAAAATTTGATAATGAAATTGTTCCTGTAGAAATTCCACAACGCCGTGGAGATGCTATCCTTTTCAAGGAAGATGAAGAGTATAAAAATGTACGCTATGAAAAAATTCCAGAACTGCGTGCTGTCTTCTCCAAAGACGGAACCGTAACAGCTGCAAATGCGTCGACCATCAACGACGGTGCCTCGGCTTTGGTACTGATGTCTGCCGAAAAAGCACAAGAATTAGGATTGAAACCTTTAGCAAAAATTACAGCCTATGCAGACGCAGCCCACGAACCAGAATGGTTTACAACAGCACCCGCCAAAGCTGTAGAAAAATTATTGAAAAAAGCAGCCATCAATGTAGACGATGTAGATTATTGGGAGTTTAATGAAGCTTTTTCTGTAGTAGGATTAGTCAACACACAATTGCTAAACATTGACGCATCGAAAGTAAATGTTAACGGAGGTGCAGTTTCTTTAGGTCATCCATTAGGAAATTCTGGGTCGAGAATTTTGGTAACTTTACTGAATGTATTAGAACAAAATAATGCGAAGATAGGAGTTGCAGCAATCTGTAATGGAGGCGGAGGAGCTTCGGCAATGTTAATCGAAAAATTATAAAACATAGATAAAAAGGTATTTCTCCTGTATAGCGAAATACCTTTTTGTTTAAAAGAATTTCTATCCTACTTTCAAGATAAACTCGTTATCTTTGTCGGATAGAATGCTAATAAGTCATTATGGAATACTTAGAATTTGAACAGCCCATAAAAGATTTGATGGAGCAATTAAAAAGTTGTCAAATCGTTGGAGAAGAAAGTGGCGTAAATATTAAACAAGCATGTGTAGAGATAGAGATTGCGATAGAAAATAAAAAGAAAGAAATTTACGGGAATCTCACTCCTTGGCAACGTGTACAACTCTCAAGGCATCCTTCTCGACCATATACATTAGATTATCTCTATGCCATAACCAATAACAATTTTGTAGAAATTCACGGTGACCGAAACTTTGCTGATGATAAAGCAATGGTCGGCGGACTAGGGAAAATTGGTGATCAGACGTATATGTTTATCGGGCAACAAAAAGGTAAAAATACCAAAGAAAGACAATACCGAAGATTCGGAATGGCTAATCCAGAAGGATATCGAAAAGCATTGCGCTTGATGAAATTAGCAGAAAAATTCAACATTCCGGTAGTGACTTTCATTGATACTCCAGGTGCATATCCTGGCTTAGAAGCCGAAGAAAGAGGACAAGGAGAAGCAATTGCTAAAAATATCTACGAAATGCTAAAACTAACGGTACCTATTATAACAATAGTTATTGGTGAGGGTGCAAGTGGTGGAGCCTTAGGAATAGGTGTAGGAAACAAAGTATTCATGCTAGAAAACACATGGTATTCTGTGATTTCACCAGAAAACTGTTCGACTATTTTGTGGCGCTCTTGGGATTATAAAGAACAAGCAGCTTCTCAGATGAAATTAACAGGGCCAGATATGCTAGAATTAGGTTTGATTGAAGATATCATCAAAGAGCCATTAGGAGGTGCACATTATGATCCGAAAGCAACCTACGATAGTGTACGTGATAAAATCGTAGAAACATACAATGAACTGAAAAAGCTTTCAGCCGAGAAACTTACCAAACAACGTCAAGATCGTTTTATCGCCTTTGGTGAATTCAAAGGGTAGGTTATTAACATACTATTAAAATCTTAGTCTTAATAAATTGCGAGATAATTAACTTTAGTTATCTCGTTTTTTTGTCTAATTTTGGAAAATTATGGAACAACTAAAACAGTCATACTCTAAAACCAATCAAACAAATTCAGTTATCAATCTAGAGAAAGGGAAATTACCTCCTCAAGCAATAGAACTCGAGCAAGCTGTTCTCGGAGCAATGATGATTGATAAGAAAGGTTTAGATGATGTTATCGATATTTTATCTCCAGAAGTTTTCTATCGTCCAGAACATCAAGCAATATATGCTGCAATACAAAAACTCTTTAATGATTCTCAACCAATAGATTTATTAACCGTTTCTAATGAATTGAAAATCAGTGGGAAATTAGATTTGATAGGAGGAGATTATTTCTTAATCCAATTAACCCAAAAGGTGTCTTCTTCTGCGCATATCGAATACTATGCAAGAGCTATACAAGAAAATTATATCAAAAGAAAACTGATAGAAATTTCATCAGAAGTCATCAGAAAATCCTATGATGATACATCAGATGTTTTCGATTTACTTGATTTTACAGAGAGCAAACTTTTCGAAATTACAGAGGGTGGAATCAAAAGAAGCTATAGTGAAGCCGGAGATTTGGTCAAAGAAGCACTCGAGAAAATAAAAGACATGTCTACAAAAGAAGGAATGAGTGGTCTTCCTTCTGGTTTCACAGAAATCGATAAAATTACTTCCGGTTGGCAACAATCCGATCTCATTATTCTAGCTGCTCGACCAGGAATGGGAAAAACGGCTTTTATCCTATCTATGGCTAAGAATATGACCATCGACCACAAAATACCTGTGGCTATTTTTTCGCTCGAGATGTCATCAGTACAACTCATAACCCGCATGATTTCTGGTGAAACAGGTATTTCTGGCGAAAAACTGAGAAAAGCCACGTTAGCCGATTATGAATGGAAACAATTGTACACCAAAGTAAAAGGACTGGAAGAAGCTCCTTTGTATATCGATGACACCCCAGCTTTATCGATTTTCGATTTGCGTGCCAAAGCTCGTCGTTTGGTTTCTCAACATGGAGTACGAATGATCCTTATCGATTATTTGCAACTGATGACGGCCGGAGGAAAAGCAAACGGTAACCGCGAACAAGAAATCTCGATGATATCTCGATCGCTAAAAGCCATTGCCAAAGAACTGAATATACCCGTTATTGCCCTGTCTCAGTTATCACGTTCAGTAGAAACAAGAGGCGGAAGTAAGCGCCCTCTTTTATCCGACCTCCGGGAGTCAGGAGCAATTGAACAAGATGCCGATATTGTTTCGTTTATTTATCGTCCAGAATATTATAAATTAGAAGTTTGGGATGACGAAATAGAAACGCCTTGTGCAGGACAAGCAGAGTTTATCATTGCAAAACACCGTAATGGAGCATTAGAAAATATACGATTACGATTTATCGGTGAACAAGCAAAATTTACAGATCTTGATAATAGTAGTTTCGAAGACGAATACACCATCCCTAGTTCGATGAATAAAAACAAACAGTTCGGTAGCGATAGCGATTTTACCTTTGATAGCTCTATCAATTTACCTACCGGTAACCCACTAGATTCCTTTAGCGGCTTGGATTCTTACAAACCTTATAGTAGAGAAAATGAAGATGATGACCTAGGTTTTTAGCAAGAATATCAGCCAAATTCATTACACAGCTACTGTATCGAATTTTACCAAAATGTTCAGAATCCTAATAAATGGAGCACAACGCAGAGGTACAGAAATTGAATGTTGGATAACCATAATTTACATAAATCAATGGAGAACGAACGTAATGCAAAAACTAAGCAAATTTTTTATTTTCTAAAATTGGCATGTTGAGTAGCCGTGAAAAAATCTCGAAATATTTGGTGCAATAACTCATCGTTTTTTGATGCCTTCATACCCAAAATCAAATAAACATCCAACATCAAATGGGTTAAATGATGAAGCGCATTGGTGCAAAATCGATGCACTTCTTCTATAAATTCAACCAAAATAGTGTTCTTATCCATCAAAATACGTTCGCTCTGTTGTGCATAATTCAACAGCTTTTCTGAAGTCTGATCTACAAAATCTTTCAGTAACTGAATTTCTTGATCGGATTTGTAATTTGTTGCTTCTTCGGCAAAATGTGTAGCCATGCCTAAATAATTGACCATTAAAGTAGCATCTGCAAACAAACGAAACGGCAGGTGGCTAATCAAATCTTGGGTATAAAACTCATCATACACAAACGAATCTTCTCGGGATATGGCAGCATTTTTCACTTCAAATGCATAGGTATGCGTGGCGCGCATTCCCATAAAAGGCCAAGACGGATGAAGGCTTACTCTTTCTTTTGGGACGATAAATGAGCGAACAATCGGCTGTTGATTATCACCAAGGCAAGGTTGTCCGTTTTCGGTAATTTGTGCATTCAGGGTAAAATGAGAAAGATAACTAGCACCCGTAGCATGCATCCATCGACCGTTTAGGATAAATCCAGAAGACGTTTTTTCGGCCGTTCCGCCAACCATACCACTGCCACCTACAAAAATATCAGGAGAAGAGAAGAGCTCCTTGGCTTTGGTGGGTAAAAGATTTCGGGCAAAATAATGAGCACCAGAACACAAGGTAACCGTCCAACCGAAACTTCCGTCTATAAAGGCTAGAGATTGTAATAGTTGCAAACCATCAACAAAAGAAAGTTCTCGTCCGCCATATATTTTTGGTACCCAAATTTGTAAGTATTTTTGTTGATGAATTTCGGATAAAACCTTATCGGATAAAGCTTCGGCAAGAAGTAATTCTTCACGCATTTCCTTCCTAGACAGCATGGGGCGAGTTTTTGAGAAGTTTTAACCATTTGAAATAAGCAGAGGTAGCTACCAAAAATAAAAAAGCACTCAATACGGCATAGAGGTATAAATCTTTATGAATCATCAGCGGTATTGAGATAAAATTGCTAATGTTGAGCAATATCCAATTTTCTATTTTTCGTTTGGCCATTAGCCACATACCGGCCCAAGCGAATGCACTCACCAGAGAATCCCACAAAGGCACATCAGAATTGGTAAAGTACGTCAGGGCGAAATAGAAAATCAGAAAGCTGATTACGACAATACAGACTACTTTTATCCAATCCTTTTTGGTTGAAGAGGAAATAGGTGTTTCTTGTTTTTGTTTGCCAAATGTCCAGAACAGCCAACCGTAAATACTCATGACCAAATAATAAATATTGAGGGTAAATTCGGCATAAAGTTTTGCAGAAAACATGACCCAAAGCGTCAGTGAAATTCCGCCAATTCCGAACAGATAGTTAATCGGTTTATTGAGCCTTGCCAAGAGAACTTGTGCAACAGAGAAGGCTACACCGAGCCATTCCATCCAGGTGATTTTTGATAAGATTTCCTGCATAATATTGTTTTTATTCTAGACAGGAGATGATAAGTTTTCAATCCCTACGCCAGCATTATCCGGATCAGGTATTGCACTCGGTGCATGGGTATCATCTCAGCCAATTTTTGGCACCCCATTGAACAGGCAAAAGTCGGATAAAATTTAGTAATAAAAAAATTGAGTTCTCAATGAATAAAATCTACATCGTATCCTAAATAAAAAATCTATATCTTTGTAGGCGAAATGAAAAGCATGCACAACATATTACGCGTACCATTTTTTAGTGAGTATCTTCTACCGATCTCTATGTTCGGTAGGCCTGTGTATGTTTTAGAATAAACAAATAAAGACAATCTCATAGACAACCCGAACAGCAATGTTTGGGTTTTTTGTTGGTATGAAATAAGAAAAAAATCAACATGATAGAAGAATTAAAAGAAAATGTAGAAATTATTCTACCCGAAAACGGATTAGAACAGAAGCTGAAACAAGCCAAAGAAGAAAACCGAAAATTAATTATTAAACTGGGATTCGATCCTACCGCTCCTGATTTGCATTTGGGCCATGCGGTGGTATTAAAGAAGTTGAAACAATTCCAAGATTTAGGACATCAAGTGGTGATTTTGGTCGGGAGTTTCACCGCGCGTATTGGCGATCCGACGGGTAAAAATAAAGCAAGAAAACCACTAAGTGCAGAAGAAGTGCAGCATAATGCACAAACCTATATCAATCAATTATCTAAAATTATCGATGTAGAAAAAACAAAAATTGTGTACAATTCTACTTGGTTAGATGGTTTGAGTTTTTCGGCTATAATAGAATTACTATCTCGAGTAACGGTTGCGCAATTGATGCACAGAAACGATTTTAATAAACGTTTTACAGAAAATACGCCGATTGCCATGCACGAGCTGGTGTACCCGATTTTGCAAGGGTATGATTCTACCCAAATAAAAGCAGACATCGAGATGGGAGGAACGGACCAATTGTTCAATTGTACCATGGGACGTCAGTTGCAAGAGTCATACGAAGTCTCGCCACAGATTGTAATGTGTATGCCATTATTGCGTGGGTTAGATGGAAAAGAAAAAATGAGTAAATCGATGAATAACATAATCGGACTTACAGACGAACCGAACGAAATGTTTGGTAAGACCATGTCTATACCAGATGATTTGCTAGAAGAATACATCAACTTGGCGACAGATTTTTCTATAGAAGAAAAAGAACAATTGAAAAACAGAATTGCTTCGGGAGATAACCCAATGAAAATAAAAAAAATAGTGGCTAAAAATATAATTACTCAATACCACAATGCCGAGGCAGCAGAAGGCGCAGAGGTTTTTTTCAGTACACAATTTCAGAACAAAAATTTTGATGAAAAAGTTTTCGAACCGGTAAAGATCAACACTTTACAAAATATAGAAAACAACCGAATGAGTTTATTAGACTTGTGTCATCAACTGAAAAAAGATAGTTCTCGTTCGGCAGTCCGTCGTTTGATCGAAGGTGGTGGAATCCAAATAGATAATGAAAAAAGAACAGATGCCAATGAGTCGATTGTTTTGAAAAACGGCATGAAAATAAAAATAGGAAAAAGAACTTTTTACGAATTGATCAATTAATTAGGAAAACATATTCGGTACGAATAAACTAATTTATCCGTATTTTTATATAAGTTTGGATAACTTTTTGAGACTATTGAATTCTATTTTTCATAACACAAAATTATAGCATGGATATACAAGTTAGACGCTTAACGATAGAAGATTATGAAGATCTTTTGCAATCGGAACAAGAAGCCTATAAGAACATAGACGAAGAAGATTGGCAACGAGAAGATATACACGAGTTGTTACGTATCTTCCCAGAAGGCCAGTTTTGTGTAGAAGTTGATGGGAAAGTAGTGGCTTCTGCATTGGCGATCATTGTAAACTCGAAAAAAGTAAATCTCAATACCTCTAATTATGAAGAAATCACCTCGAATGGGAAGTTTACAAAGCACGATCCAGATGGTGATGTAATGTATGGAATAGAAATTTTCGTACATCCTCAGTACCGTCAATTACGGTTAGGTAGAAGATTGTACGACGTACGAAAAGAGTTGTGCGAGGAAATGAATTTGAAATCAATAGTTGCAGGAGGTAGAATCCCGAATTATCACAAATATGCAGCTGAACTGACACCGAGAGAGTATGTGGATAAAGTAAAAAGAAAAGAAATAATCGATTCTACTTTGACATTTCAGTTGGCAAACGATTTTCATGTAAAAAAGATCCTAAAAAACTATCTTAAAGATGATACCGAATCGATGGAGTATGCTACGCTTCTCGAATGGAACAATATATACTATGAACCCGATCTGATGTCCAGTTCTCCTACCAAGAGAATTACACGTATAGGATTGGTACAGTGGCAAATGCGTGCTTTTAGAGATTTGCAAGATTTCTACGAACAGGTAGAATTTTTTGTGCAGACCGTAAGCGATTATGGAGCCGATTTTCTTTTGTTTCCAGAGTTTTTCAACACTCCGCTAATGAGTCCATACAATCACCTGAAAGAAGTAGAAGCCATGAACCGATTGGCCGAATTAACAGACGAGATTGTAAAGAAAATTCAAGAATTTGCTATCTCATACAATGTAAATATTATTGCAGGATCCATGCCGACAATCGAAAACGAGTTGTTGTTCAACACTTCGTTTCTATGTCATCGAAACGGACAGCTCGATTCGTACAGCAAAATGCATATTACCCCAAACGAATTTCGATATTATGGAATGGTCGGAGGAAATGAATTAAAAGTTTTTGATACCGATTGTGGAAAAATAGGCTTATTGATTTGTTATGATGTCGAATTCCCAGAAACAGCAAGAATATTAGCCGATCAAGGAATGCAAATTTTGTTTGTACCCTTTATGACCGATACCCAAAATGGTTATACACGAGTAAGAAGTTGTGCCCAAGCCCGTGCGATCGAAAACGAATGTTATGTGGCGATTGCCGGTTCGGTAGGGAATCTTCCGCGTGTGAATAATATGGATATTCAGTTTTCTCAATCGGCTGTTTTCACACCTTCTGATTTTGCTTTTCCTACCAACGGGGTGAAATCAGAAGCCACACCCAATACAGAAATGGTGCTGATTACCGATGTGGATTTGTATGCACTCAAAGATTTACATGAATATGGGACCGTGAAAACCCTGAAAGATCGCCGACACGATATGTATCGTGTAGTGCAGTCTAATGTTTCTACAGTAGGAAAGCCAAAAAATTCTTAAAAATTTATCCCCCTTCGACTCCGCTCAGGGTTGTGACCTTCAACTCCGTTCAGGGTTGTGACCTTTGGCTGGGCTCAGGGTTATAACAGTTTCCTTATATCGTTATTTCAAAGGAAGTAGAAGCGATCAAATTTACCTAATCCATTGCCCAAAAAGGTGATTTTATTGTTGCGCTAAGCGATGCTGTTGCCAATGCGATAGAAATTATACAGCACCATTTGGATCAAGAAAATTTAGATTAATGGGTTTTGTACGAGAACACATAAATAATTTACTTTTCTTAATTTTGCTCTGTGGATATTCATGATAAGTTAAGACAGATTGTGCGTACGATACCCGATAATTTATGTGGTGTGTATTATTTGCATAATCAAAATGATGATATAATTTACAATGGTAAAAGTGTAAATATTAAGAAAAGACTCCTACAACATTTTAGGTCAAAAGTTACGAAAGAAGTTAAACTCCAGATGTTTACTTATCGTGTAACTTATGAAAATGTTGGAAATGAATTGATTGCGTTGCTGAGGGAGTCTGAATTGATCAAAGAATTTTTACCTATTTTTAATCGTGTACAGCGAAAAGTTAAGTTTTCGTATTCCATTTATAAAGAAAAGAATTTACAAGGTTATGATTCTCTCCTTGTTAGAAAGTTATCGAATACAGGTAAAGAAGTAATTGTATTTTCGACTTTGCAAGAAGCTAAAAATTATCTCTTTACTTTTACCGAAAAATATAATTTATGTCAGAAAATAAATGGTTTGTATTCTTCAAAATCTAGTTGTTTTCAGTATAGTTTAAAGGAGTGTAAAGGTGCTTGTATTTCCTTAGAAGATGTAAAAACTTATAATTTAAGAGTAGAACAATATTTACGTACGATAAATTTACCTAAAAAAGATATTTTAATTGAATTGAAAGGAAGGACATCGTAAGAAAAAGGACTTGTTTTCATTAAAAATGGTATCTACCAAGGATTTGGCTATTGTCCTATCGGGCTTTCTATTCCCGAAGAAATGCATTCTTATATTGATCCAAAACAAGATAATAAAGATGTTAGAAAAATATTATTTCGCTTCTTAAAATCAGAATAATTTAGATCAATTATTGATACTTTAGAGTAAATATTTCCAACTGTTTTTCGTTAGTAGAAACTCTAATTTATTTTGTTTTTTTTACAATCTAATATTCTCGAAAAACCAAAGGTAATCATTCGATCATCTTTTTTGTTTAAAATACTATTTTTCAACACTTGTGCTGCAATCATCGAAAAGGTAATACCATTTCCTCCATATCCCAAAGCATATAAGATTCGACTATTTTTTTTCCATGGTCCCATAAAAGGCAAACCATCTTCTGTAGAACTAAAGGTTCCGCACCACGCCATCTCTGTCTTGAACTCAATTGTTGGATAAAGCTTTTTGAATTTTTGTTCTAAAGTTTTTATTTTTTCTCGAAGCAAATCGTCTCGTTTTACTGGGTTCTGGAAATCTTCATCTTCACCACCAACAATCAGGCGGTTATCTTTTGTAGTTCTCATATACAGGTACGGATCTGCAGTTTCCCAAATCAGACTTCGGTGTGGCCAAATATTTTTTTCGGGCATTGGCGACGAAATAATAACGTACGTGGAAATTAAATTCATTACTTTTTTGGGCAAGAATTCACCAGCTTCAAAACCCGCTGCAACAATAACATATTTACATTTGATTTTTTTACCTTTGCTTGTAAAGAGTTCGCAACCATCATTGGTTTCCATTATTTTGTCAATCTTAGTATGGGTAAATATTTGTAGAGAATGTTTTTTTTGATGATGTTTCAAGAGTTTAATTGCTCCTTTGTAAGCATCCATTTGTGCAGATGTATTATTCTGTAATGCAGCAAAACCATCAATATTTTGATACAATTTTAATTCATTCGAATCTAAAAAATTAATCGGTAAACCGACTTTAGTTCTCATTGCATATTCATCTTCTAAAAGTTTGATATCTTGTTTTGTACTGGCTAAAAAAACAGTAGGTACGTTTAGAAAGTCAGTTTGGATATTGTTACTTTTAAAAACATTTTCTAAATCTTTTATCGATTGCAAACAATTATGATAGGCATCAATAGCTCTTTTTTCTGTTACTTTCTCCACTAATTTACACAAAGGTATATCTATTTCGTATTGCAATTGAGCAGTACTTGCGGCAGAACTTCCGGTTACAAGTGTCCGTTTATCTATTATTACACACTCAATACCTGCCTCGCACAGTTCATGGGCAACCAACGCACCGGTTATCCCAGAACCAATAATGGCAACATCAATCGAATAATCGTCTTCCAGAGGATGGAAATAATCGAACAGTTCATTTTTAACAATCCAAAAAGATAGTCCAGAATGTAAATCCATATAATTCTTTTATAAATGTTTCTTAATTCTTTAATAAAGTATTATTGGTAAAAATCGGGCCAATTTTAAGATCTTAAGAAAAGATTCGAGAATTAATTATTTTTTGTATAGAATTGGCTCAATGCTTGTTGTTTATAGTTTATTATTAACATTTCAAAACACAAAAATGAGTAAACTAACAAGAAAAGAGTATCGATTAAATTATATCGATTATGGTAATAAAGATGCGCAACCAGTAATTTTGATTCATGGTTGGCCGCTTAGTTTACAATCTTGGGAATATCAAATACCGGCTATTGTAGAAGCAGGCTTCCGATGTATTGCATATGATAGGAAAGGTTTTGGTGGGTCTTGCGCTCCATGGGAAAAATATGATTATGATGCTTTGGCAGAAGACGTTCATGCTCTAATAGACGAACTACAATTGACGAATGTGGTATTGGTTGGCTTCTCGATGGGAGGTGGTGAAGTGGTACGTTATATTACCAATTATGGTCATCATTCTATTGCAAAAATTGCTCTCATTAGCTCTATTATTCCGTTGGTAAAACAAAAGCAAGACAATGAAAAGGGGGTACCTCAAGAAAACTTAGAAGATATTATTCATCAATTGAAAGATGATAGGGTAGGTTTTCTAAAACAATTCCATAAAGATTTTTATAACTATTCGCCTCTAAATAAAACGGTAAGCAAACAACAATTGGCTTATGATTTTAATATTTCATCTCGTGCTTCACCTAATGCAACTATAAAAACTGCACAAGCTTGGATGAATACAGACTTTAGAGAAGAGTGTAAAATGATAAAAGTTCCAACATTAATCATCCACGGGAAAGAAGATAAAACAGTACCTGTAGAAACGGCCGGAGATTTAGCCTCCAAGTTAATCACACCTTCTACTTATTTGGTATATGAAGATGCGCCTCATGGTCTAAATATTACTCATAAAGATCAATTGAATGGTGATTTAATTGATTTTCTTTTGGATATAGAAATAAACAATACGAAGTAAATGAAAAATTTGAAGATAAAATTAATTTCAGGAGTGGCTGTAGCTCTTATCGGTACAGTCATCTACGAATGGTTAGACAATAGAAAAGTACATATACCCGATTACGTTGAGCTAATTGATGGGTTTGATGTGCAACAATATATGGGAAAATGGTATGAAATCGCCCGATTAGATTTCAAATACGAAAAAGACTTGAGTCATGTCTCAGCTACCTATTTTTTAAATAAAAAAGGAATGATTGAAGTTTTTAATCGAGGCTATAACTATAAGGAAAAAGAATGGAAAGAAGCGAAAGGAAAAGCAACTTTTAATGACCAAAAAGATAAAAGTGCTCTGAAAGTTTCGTTTTTTGGTCCATTCTACTCAGGGTATAACGTAGTGATGATGGATCCTGATTACGAGACTGCTTTGGTTTTTGGTGAGAAACATGACTATATGTGGATTTTATCAAGAAATAAAACAATACCAGAACATGTGAAACAAAAGTTCCTTGACTATGCTCAACAAAAGGGATACAATATTTCTCAGCTTGTATGGACAAATCATGAGTAAGTACTTCGGCTACCCCTTCGACTTCGCTCAGGGGGCGACTCAGTGAACGAGATAAAAAAACTCCGCTAGACCACACGTCTAACGGAGTTTTTGTAGGGTGAATTATGAGAAAATATCGGTTATTTTTTTATGAATTTTGTCGAA
>NZ_KV798529.1:0-1196 GCF_001809725.1 Weeksella sp. HMSC059D05 | reverse complement strand
TGTAAATCCCCCAAAAACTCCGACAGTTTAAAATATTATAAAAATTTATAAATTTAAACTGTTATTAGAGATGAAAAAGTCAAGATTTACAGAAACACAAATCAGCCAAGTACTCAAGGAGCATGAAGCTGGAAAAAAGGTATCCGATATATGCCGAGAATTATCCATCAGTCCAAATACCTTTTATTTGTGGAAGCGCAAATATGGTGGCATGGATCAAGAAATGTTGCGTCAATTCAAGGAATTGGAGCGAGAAAATGCCCGCTTGAAGAAGATGTATGCGGATTTGAGTTTGGATCATAGTATTTTAAAAGAGGTCATCGAAAAAAAGCTTTAGGGCTCTGTCAGAAAAGAGAATTGGCAGAAGAATTAAAAGATGACAAACAAATCAGTACTGCCAGAGCCTGTCGCATCATCGGATTGGAACGTTCGGGATATTATTATCAAAGCATCAAGGACGATACAGAAGTAGAGCGTCGATTACTTTATTATGCCGAAAAACTTCCGTCCAGAGGTTGTCCGGAATACACTAAACGCATCAGAAAGGAAGGTTATGGGTGGAACCATAAACGCATTGAGAGGATTTACCGTAAATTAGGACTGAACAAACGCAGAAGAAAAATCAAACGTCGCATCCCCAATCCGGACAAAGAATACTTATTGCAACCGATTGCTCCTAACATTACCTGGAGCATGGATTTTATGAGTGATGTGTTGGAGAACGGCAGAAAGATTCGGATACTGAACGTGATAGACGATTACAACCGGGAGGCATTAATGTGCGAAATAGACTATAGTTTTCCTTCAGAGAAAGTAGTTAAACTCGTGCAAAGGCTCATTGAGTGGTATGGAAAACCAACCAACATCCGTACGGACAACGGCACGGAGTTCATCGCAAAAGCTTTTGAGGGCTTTTGCTCCAACTCCTCGATCCGGCATATCCGAATCCAGAAAGGAAAACCCATGCAGAACGGATTTTGTGAAAGGTTCAACAAAACCTTTCGGGAAGATGTACTGGATGCGTATTGCTTTGAAAATATCGAACAGGTAAGAACTCTCGCTCAAGATTGGATGGAGGATTACAATCATAATCACCCACATTCAAGTTTAGGAGATTGTTCACCGATAGAATTTAAATTGAAAAGAAGTGCATAATTTGCTTAGTTTTGAACTGTTGGAAAAACGGGGAACTTACA
>NZ_KV798528.1:0-2960 GCF_001809725.1 Weeksella sp. HMSC059D05 | reverse complement strand
ATATTGTGTATTAACGCTTAAGATTAACAAAGACAACCAATTAGTTGTGTATAACTTAACAAAAAGTCTATGGGTAATTAGTACTACTCGACTTTGACATCGCTGCCTTTACATCTGTAGCCTATCAACGTGGTAGTCTTCCACGACCCTTTAAAGAAGTCTTATCTTGCGGCGAGTTTCGCACTTATATGCTTTCAGTGCTTATCTCATCCAAACGTAGCTACTCAGCAGTGCACCGGGCGGTACAACTGATACACCAGAGGTTTGTTCAACACGGTCCTCTCGTACTAGAGTCAAGTCCGCTCAAACTTCTAACGATCACAACAGATAGAGACCGAACTGTCTCACGACGTTCTGAACCCAGCTCGCGTGCCACTTTAATGGGCGAACAGCCCAACCCTTGGGACCTTCTCCAGCCCCAGGATGTGACGAGCCGACATCGAGGTGCCGAACCTCCCCGTCGATGTGAGCTCTTGGGGGAGACTAGCCTGTTATCCCCGGAGTACCTTTTATCCTTTGAGCGATGGCCCTTCCATACGGAACCACCGGATCACTATGTCCTGCTTTCGCACCTGATCGACTTGTTGGTCTCACAGTCAAGCACCCTTATGCCATTACACTCTACGCACGGTTACCAAGCGTGCTGAGGGTACCTTTGAAAGCCTCCGTTACGCTTTTGGAGGCGACCACCCCAGTCAAACTACCCACCACGCAATGTCCTCCAACTGGAGTTAGGCTTCAGATAAATAAAGGGTGGTATTTCAACAACGACTCCTTAACACCTGGCGATGCTAATTCATAGTCTCCCACCTATCCTACACATTATTTACCCAAAGTCAATACGAAGCTATAGTAAAGGTTCACAGGGTCTTTTCGTCCCGTTGCGATTAACCGGCATCTTCACCGATACTACAATTTCACCGAGCTCGTGGTTGAGACAGTGCCCAGATCGTTACACCATTCGTGCAGGTCGGAACTTACCCGACAAGGAATTTCGCTACCTTAGGACCGTTATAGTTACGGCCGCCGTTTACTGGGGCTTCAGTCAATTGCTTCGGTTACCCTAACAACCTTCCTTAACCTTCCAGCACCGGGCAGGTGTCAAGCCTTATACGTCATCTTTCGATTTTGCAAAGCTCTGTGTTTTTGATAAACAGTCGCCTGGGCCTTTTTACTGAGGCTCCGCCGGAGCGGAGCGACCTTTCTCCCGAAGTTACAGGTCGATTTTG
Source organism: Weeksella sp. HMSC059D05 (assembly GCF_001809725.1). NCBI lineage: Bacteria > Pseudomonadati > Bacteroidota > Flavobacteriia > Flavobacteriales > Weeksellaceae > Weeksella > Weeksella sp. HMSC059D05. Next base: position 1,731 of record NZ_KV798528.1, on the reverse strand, counting down.
CCTAGTTCCTTAACCACGACTCACTCGAGCGCCTGAGGATACTCTCCTCGATCACCTGTGTCGGTTTACGGTACGGGCTGCGTCTCTCGCTATTTCTTGGAACAAAATTCTTAGGATTATCACGCCAGCCGAAGCCTTTGTGTACTATCCCTACTTTACGTAGGTTCAACGTACTATTCCGTCAGTACGCACCTAATACATTCATCCGTCACTTTTATTGAGAGCAGGTACGGGAATATTAACCCGTTTGCCATCCACTTCCCCTTATGGGTACATGTTAGGACCCGACTAACCCTAAGCTGATTAGCATAGCTTAGGAATCCTTGATCTTACGGCGAATCAGTTTCTCACTGATTTTATCGTTACTCATGCCTACATTTTCTTTTCTATAAGCTCCACAAATCTTTACAAAATTGCTTCAGCGCCGATAGAATGCTCCCCTACCACTACATAATAATATGTAATCCATAGCTTCGGTAGTATGCTTATGCCCGATTATTATCCATGCCGGATCGCTCGACTAGTGAGCTGTTACGCACTCGTTAAATGAATAGCTGCTTCCAAGCTAACATCCTAGCTGTCTGGGCAATCCAACCGCGTTTTATCAACTTAGCATACATTTGGGGACCTTAGCTGATGGTCTGGGTTCTTTCCCTCTCGGACATGGACCTTAGCACCCATGCCCTCACTGCTTAGAAACATATATTAGCATTCGGAGTTTATCAGGAATTGGTAGGCGGTGAAGCCCCCGCATCCAATCAGTAGCTCTACCTCTAATATACTTAACTAAACGCTGCACCTAAATGCATTTCGGGGAGTACGAGCTATTTCCCAGTTTGATTGGCCTTTCACCCCTACCCACAGGTCATCCCAAGATTTTTCAACATCAACGGGTTCGGTCCTCCACTTTGTGTTACCAAAGCTTCAACCTGCCCATGGGTAGATCACAAGGTTTCGCGTCTAATACCTCTGACTATACGCCCTATTAAGACTCGCTTTCGCTACGGCTGCGCACCTGAAGTGCTTAACCTTGCCAGAAACATTAACTCGTAGGCTCATTATGCAAAAGGCACGCCGTCACCATAAATAGGCTCCGACCGCTTGTAGGCGTACGGTTTCAGGTTCTATTTCAACTATCTTCTCGATATACTTTTCACCTTTCCTTCACAGTACTAGTTCACTATCGGTCTCTCAGGAGTATTTAGCCTTGGAGGATGGTCCCCCCATATTCAAACAGGATTGCACGTGTCCCGCCTTACTCGATATCAATTATATAAGCCTTTCACGTACAGGACTATCACCTTCTACGGTTAACCTTTCCAGGTTATTCTGTTAAACTTATATAATCTTATGGGCTAATCCGCGTTCGCTCGCCACTACTGACGGAATCTCAATTGATTTCTTTTCCTATGGGTACTTAGATGTTTCAGTTCCCCACGTTCGCCCCTATTTAATAGGTGTCAGGCCTTCAACCTGACGGGTTGCCCCATTCGGAAATCTGCGGATCGAATCGTATGTGCCAATACCCGCAGCTTATCGCAGCTTATCACGTCCTTCATCGCCTCTGAGAGCCTAGGCATCCGCCGTACGCCCTTTGTAACTTTTTTTCTCAAGTGGCCTTCTATAAAATTTAAAATATTAATGAATAATACATAATAAATTGATTATAAAAAAACCTGTAGTACACAACTAATTGTCGTGCTTGTTAATCTTACTCGTTAATTATTTTTT
>NZ_KV798527.1:0-3550 GCF_001809725.1 Weeksella sp. HMSC059D05 | reverse complement strand
CCCGCCCATCGCCAATACGCGGCACGTTGTGCGTCACCCTAAAACCCACCGCACATTTAGCACATTTGGTTTTTGCCGACACAAAAGCCAACCCTAAAAAAACCAAAAGAGCTAAATCATCCACCGCTGAATAAGGACTTGTTGAAAACTTTATTTAAGCATTTGCTTAAATAAGAAAACTGTTTGTATCTTTGTTGCGTTATTAAATCCTAAACAGGAAAATTATGGAAAACAATCAATCGTGTATCAGAGTGTTTGCCGACAAGGTTCAAATAGACAATTGTAGAGAAATACTGCAAACCAACGACAAAGCATTCACCCAACTGAGTGGACTTTTAGCATTGGCAGGAAACGAAGTAAGGTTGAAAATCTTATTTCTCTTAGAAGAAGAAAATGAACTTTGCCCTTGCGACCTTTCAGACATTCTCGGAATGAGCATCCCTGCCGTTTCGCAACACCTCAGAAAACTAAAAGACGGAAACGTCATTGAAGGGAGAAGAGAAGGACAAACCATTTTCTACTCTTTGAAACAAGAGCAACTGACTTTACTTCGACCATTTTTTAAACACATAATTAACAATTCAAAAAAGGAAACAGTATGAACAAGAAAAACAACAGACTTGTCGGAGCGGGAGTGCTCTCGGCAGTAGCAGCATCACTTTGCTGCATAACACCTGTATTGGCTCTTATTTCGGGAGCATCAGGAGTGGCATCTACATTTTCGTGGATGGAACCAGCAAGACCTTATCTTATCGGCATTACCGTTTTGGTATTGGGCTTTGCTTGGTATCAGAAACTCAAACCACGAACAGCGAAAGAAATCCAATGCGATTGCGAAGAAGACGAAAAGAAACCTTTTATGCAGACCAAAACATTTTTGGGAATTGTAACCGTATTTGCAGCCTTGATGCTCGCTTTTCCAAATTATGCACACATTTTCTATCCTTCAAACGACAACAAGGAAGTTGTAATCGTCAATGCCACTGACATTCAAACCGTAACTTTTGATGTAAAAGGAATGACTTGCAATGGTTGTGCTTCACACGTAGAAAATGATGTGAACAAATTGCCAGGCATTGTTAAGGTAGATGCGATTTATGAAGAAGCAACTGCCAAAGTAGAATTTGACCAAACCAAAGTTAGTTTAGCTCAAATTGAAGAAGCCATCAACGGTACAGGTTACAAAGTGGTTGGCAAGAAATAGTATTTTTTTGCCTCTCATATTTAAGAACTTAATTAAATAATTACACAATGAAAAAGAATTTAATTCTATTGAGTGCTTTGTTCCTAATTGGAATTACTCAGGTCAATGCTCAATGTTGCAAACCAATTGACAGTAATGCACAATCGGAAAATGCAACCCAGCAAGAAAGTAAAACCTTGAAACTAAAAATCACGGGAATGACTTGTGCAGGTTGTTCCAACCATATTTCAAATGCCCTAAAAGAAGTGGCCGGCATAATGGAACATAAGGTGGAATATCCGGGCGATTTGGCAACCATCCAATACGACCCGAAGAAAACAAATCCTGATGCCATCATCAAGGTTATTGAAAAGACAGGCTATAAAGCTGAAATCATTAAAGAAACTCAAAAAAAGAAAGTATAATGAATAAAGAAACCGTAAAACTTGACATCACAGGTATGACCTGCGACCATTGCGCCACAGGCATTGAAAAACTGCTCACCAAGAACGAAGGCGTAAAAGAAGCCAATGTGAGCTATCCAAAAGCCACTTGTGAATGTTCTTTTGACCCTACTAAAACCAGCAAAGAAGAAATCATCAACACCATCAACAGTACAAAAAACTATCGTGTAAAAAGTGAAATCCCAGAAAATGGAATTAGTGGCAACAACCAATTCGACCTAATAATTATAGGTGGTGGTTCGGCTGCATTTTCGGCTGCAATCAAAGCCGAAAGTTTAGGTTTATCGATCTTAATGGTAAACGGTGGTTTAAACTTTGGCGGTACTTGTGTCAATGTAGGTTGCGTACCTTCCAAAAATCTAATTCGTGCAGGCGAAACGGCTTATCACGCTACCCATTCCAATTTTGATGGTATCAAACCAAAAGGCGTTGACATTGATTTCGCTCAAATCATCAAAGACAAGAAAAAATTAGTAGCCACACTTCAAGAGAAAAAGTATATGGATGTGGTGAGCGATTTTGAAAACCTGACTTTGTTAAAAGGTTGGGCAACTTTCAAAGACAACAAAACTATCTTGGTAGATGCCAAAGAATACAAAGCTCTCAAATTTTTAATTGCCACAGGAGCTACTACCAACATTCCGAATATTGAAGGATTGGACAAAATTGACTACTTGACCAATGTTTCTCTTTTCGATTTAGAAGAAAAACCTGAAAGTCTGACTATTATGGGAGCAGGTTACATCGGATTGGAAATTGCAATGGCTTATAATCGTTTGGGTGTAAAGGTTCGTATCATAGAATTTACCGACCGAGTATTGCGAACACAAACACCTGACATCAGCGAAGCATTGGAAATCCAAATGCGAAAAGAAGGCATTGAAATATTACCCAATTTCAGAGCCGTGAAATTCGAGAAGAACGGAAACGAAACGATAATTCATTGTAAATGCCCTGATGGTTCATTTACGCAAATTGTAGAGAAAGGAAAGGTAGTAATTGCCACAGGAACAAAACCCCATACAAGTCAATTGGGATTAGATAACATTGGTTTGAAACTCACCCAAAGTGGTCATATTGCAGTAAATGAGAAGATGGAGACCAATCTATCAAACATTTACGCAGCAGGAGACGTAGCTAACACCCCCGCATTTGTTTATACAGCAGCCTATGAAGGTAAAATTGCCGTTGAAAATGCTTTCTCAGGAACAGAAAACAAAGCCGATTATTCTTCTTTACCTTGGGTGGTTTTTACTGACCCACAAATTGCAGGTGCAGGTTTGGACGAAGCACAGGCAGAATCCAAAGGCATTCCGTTTGAAGTTTCAAAATTGGAATTGAAAGACGTACCGAGAGCCATTGCAGCAAATGACACAAGGGGATTTATCAAACTTATTCGCAACACCGAAACGGATAAATTGATAGGTGCAAGAGTAGTCGCACCCGAAGGTGGAGAGCTTATCCAACAATTAAGTATGGCAATCAAATACGGAATAACTGTAAAAGACTTGGCAGACAGTTTTTACCCTTATTTGACTTTGGGAGAAGGCATCAAATTAGCAGCAATAACTTTCGGAAAAGACGTATCGAAATTAAGTTGCTGTGCAAGTTAATCCGACACAAAGGCACACACTCTTGCAAGTCGCACCAGCCTACTCTTGACCAAAACTTGCAAGAGAGAGTGCCTTCCCTACCCTAAAAAATCCTACCTTTGAAAATTGACTAAACCGACTAAAAATAAAGGGCGAACGCACAACATTGTGTATAAGCAATAGCGGGTGAAGTGGTAAATCGAAGGTCTTTGCCTTTAATAAACTTTGTGCTAAACTGAAAGGTTTGTACTTTTAAATCCGCTACTGCTCATACACTTGACCGTTGTACGACATAGTAAAACCGAACCAAA
>NZ_KV798526.1:0-17153 GCF_001809725.1 Weeksella sp. HMSC059D05 | reverse complement strand
CTGAAATCTTAATCTATACGAAACAAAAAATCATTGCCAGTTGACAATGATTATAAAATTATAACTTGAGTGATGTTCTTAATGATAGATAAAGTTCAAAACTTTAGCTAGACGTAGACCTCCTTTTAGTAGTTGTTGTTCTAGGATATATTTGTTGTCGTAATGGTAGCGATAGCTTAATTTATCGTCCATTTTTACTGTGCTATAAATTTTATTAGCAACTTGATAGCTATCGAATAACCAGTTTTCTAACCAGCCTTCGGTAAGTTGAGCATTCATTTTTTTGGGTTGATTATTGAGTAGTGTAGTGTATTCGATATACGAATATTTTTCAAAATCGATTAGTTTAGTATCCCAAATGGTATGTATGTTTGTCGATTCTCTAAACCATTCAACTTTAATTTTATTTCCACCCAAATCTTCTTCACGACCGACATGTAAAGGTTGATGCGCATCGCCAATCATATGAATTAGAAAATAAAGGTATTCTTTCTTCTGTTCAAGTTTTAGGTTTCGATTTGATTTTAGTTCATTGATAAAAAATAACGCTTTGTGATACAGTTGATCTTGCGATGTATTTTCGAGAGCGACTAAAAAATCTTTTTCGGGTAAATTTCCTTCGATGTTCACATAGTGGTAAGAATCGGCAAATTTGTATGTCGGTTCTGACTTAATAAAATCTGACCAATTTGCCCAATAGGCTAACTTTTGTGTGCCGATAATTTTATTCAATTTTCGTTTAGTCTTTCTAGTCAAATGCTGCTCTGCAATTTCAGCAACAACTCGATGTCCGGTTAATCCCCAAGCTTTGGCTTCTGGATGACCTAAACCAATTAGAACAAGTGCGGTTATGGTTAATTTTTTCATTTATCACTTTTATAACTGCAAAAATAATCAAAACCTAAGATTTATCGAGAATTTCTGCATTATAAAAAAAATATTTAAAAATATAGTACTTTGTTTTGCATACTACTATATTGTTTGTAAATTTGTATCGTTCAATAATTAAATTATGAGTATAGAAAAAACACAAGTTCAGATGCGAAAAGGTATTCTGGAGTATTGTATACTCAGCATTATCAAAAGAGGCGACGCGTATGCTTCAGACATAATTGCAGAACTAAAACAAGCTGAAATGATTGTGGTAGAAGGAACTTTATATCCTTTGCTTACTCGACTGAAAAACGATAATCTTCTACAATATCGCTGGGAAGAATCTTCTGCTGGGCCACCCCGAAAGTATTATTCGTTGACAACAGAAGGAGAAGAATTTTTAGAACATTTAGGCCAAACCTGGCAGCAGCTGAAAAATGCTGTGGAAAAAGTAACCCAAGTAACACATTAATCCATGGATAAAACAATCTCAATTAGTTTAGGCGGTTTTTCGTTTATCGTCAATGAAGAAGCCTATCATCAACTACGTCGTTATCTAGAAGACATCAAACAATCTTTGCAAGGGACAGAAGGAGTAGAAGATATTATAGAAGATGTTGAGCAACGAATCGCTGAATTGTTGCGCGAGCGTTTGCAGTACAAAGAAGTTGTGAACGATGCTGATATAGCGTATGTTATTTCGGTGATGGGACGACCAGAACAATATATGGTAGATGACGAATTTTCTTATCAAGAAGAGTCAACAACATCGAACGAATCGAAGGAAGAAACTGCTGGAAATCCTATGACCAAAAAAAGATTATTTAGAGATCCGGACGACAAAATTATTTCGGGTTTATGTTCTGGTTTGGCACATTATCTTGGCTTAGATCCTTGGGCGGTGCGCGCTGTTTGGTTTATCTTACTGATGTTAGGGATCTTTACGGGTGTTTCTACCATCATGGTTTTGTTTGCCTATTTCTTGATGGTTATGTTTATTCCTAAAGCCGAAACCTTTGCCGATAAAATGGCTATGTATGGGAAGGCAGCTAACTTCGAGCAAATAAAAGAAAATGCATTAAAAGCAAGCGAAACTTTATCGAAAAGTGGACGAAAAATTGGGGATAACTTAGGTTCTTTGTTTCAAGTTCTGACCAAAATTGCAGTGTTTATTATTGGTATTCTGTTTGTTGTTTTTGGTCTGAGTTTTATTTTTGGTGGAATTAGTGTTTATTTTATTTCATGGTTCAATATTCCTGCTCAATATTTTGATTATTTCGTAGAAGAAGATTGGCTCTCAAAATTAATATTGTTTTGTTCTTCGCTGTTGCTCATCCTACCAGGAGCTTTGAGTGTGATGTTGGGAATCAAATTCATAAAACCTACTTTCCGTATCAATAAAAATATCCTAATAAGCACGATTGTACTTTGGTTTATCGCTTTGTTTGGAATTATCATTATCGGTGTTTATACGGCAAAAGGCTACGCAAATTCGGTAGAAAAAGTAACGATGAATACTTTAGCAGTGACCAACGATACCTTACAAGTTAAGTTCGAAGCTCAGAATAGAGGCAATTATCGATTTAAGATTTTTGATGAAGATGAACGTCCTTTTTATATCATGAACGACGAGTTATTTGTGACCATCGATCGAAGGATAGAAATTAGAGAAAGTAAAGACAATGCCGCACATTTGCAGGTGACGTACAAGGCAAGAGGTGCGAATGGTGTGGATGCGAAGAATAATTTAGATGCAATTCGTTTCAATTATCAAGTACGAGGGAACCAATTGGTTTTGGATGATTTCCTTTCGGCCGGAAAAAATTCTACTTTCCGAATGCAAGCAGTGCGTTTTGTCTTATATGTACCAAGAAATAAATATGTAAAATTAGACCCAAGTATTGAGTATGCAGAAATCATAAGTAACAATTCGAATACAGCATTTTATAGTAATATTAACGATCAAATTTTTGGGTATAATGGGATAAAATTCGTATGTTTGAATTGTGATAATGAATCTGATAACGATTCAGATTACGATAATCATCATGGTATTGATACAATGGATATCAGCGAAAAAGGTATTCATATCCAATCGAAGAAGGGTGATAAAATAAGCATAGATAAAAATAAAATCCACATAAGCGATGATACAGATACTCTTAACATTAACTACGGAAATCATCAAAGCAATCGTTGATTTCTTCGCCTAGAGATTGATTAATAATATAAAAAAACGTGTTTATCACACGAAAAAGGTAAGCCAATAGGTTTGCCTTTTTTATTCTCATCCAAAACCAAACACTCCAAATCGTTTTACTTATCTTTGTGAAGATGAAAAAAATACTCGGAAAACTACTTTACCGCCTTGGTGGCTGGAAGCTAATCAATACGGTGGATACGTCGAAAGTTGATAAATGTGTTTTGGTGTGCGCACCGCATACAAGTAATTGGGATTTTTATTATGCGATTGTTGCTTTTTGGCAGATGGGAATTCCGATGAAAATGTTTATAAAGGACGCATGGACAAAACCTTGGTACGGTTTTATTATAAAATCTATGGGTGGGATAGGAATCGATCGTACTCAACGAAATAATAGCGTACAATTTGCAGCCGAAATTTTACGTTCTACTCCAAGAATGTATCTGATAAACACACCCGAGGGCACACGCTCTTTTTCAGAAAAATGGAAAACAGGTTTTCTATACATCTCTCAAGAGGCCAATGTGCCCATTGCATTGGCTTTTTGTGATTATGAAAAAAAAGAAGCCGGAATTGCAAAAATAGTTGATACAGAAGGCCGGACGCATGAAGATATCTTGCAAGAAATAGAAGACTTTTATCGACTAATAAAAGGTAAATATCCAGAAAAATACAATCAAAAAATCTATTAATTATGAGTCAAACTTTAGTAGATCAATACAATAAAATGTGTGAAAACTCATTGATTTCTCATTTGCAAATAACTTTCACAGAAATAGGAGAGGATTATGTGGTTGCCGAAATGCCTGTACAGCCGATAGTTTATCAGCCATTTGGGCTGTTGCATGGAGGTGCTTCTGTAGTGCTGGCAGAATCATTAGGAAGCCTATTGTCTAATAAATTAATTGATAATGAGAAGTTTATGGCGGTAGGTCAAAATATAGAAGCCCATCACTTACGCTCTAAAAAGTCTGGAAAAGTAAAAGGGAAGGCCATCATAATAAAAGCAGGACGAACTTCGCATTTAGTGAAAATAGAAATTACTGATGAAGAAGAAAAACTCATCAGTTATAGTCATTTAACGAATGCCATTATCCCAAAAAATCTTTAATGGAAACAATACAAAATCAACTGCAGAAAGCAATTGAAGCAGAAAAAAGTTTTGTTTTTGTTCGAGAGCCTAACGCAACTCATTTCCAACTTTATGTAGACGAACTAGATGAATCTAATGAAGAGTTCGTTTTTCATCGTTTTGATAATACAGAAACGATTCGTATTCATCCTATCAAAAAGCAAATGTTATCTATAGAAGATATCAAGAAAATTCAACTCGATTTGGTTTGGAAAAACGCTCCGATTGAAAAGCCAATTGCACAAGAATCTTATCTGAATTTGATCGATAAAACGACCAACATTTTACAAAAAAATCTTTTACAAAAAGTAGTGATTAGTCGAACCATCGAAAAAGAATTTTCTCAATTCTATCCGCTTGATACTTTGCTTGCACTACATTATGCATATCCCAATGCAGCTGTTTATTTTATCTATGCTGATGACAAAACGACGTGGTTTGGTGCAACTCCCGAATTGTTATTGAGTCGTGAGAAAAATGTTGTGAAAACCGTTTCGTTGGCTGGAACAAAGGCTAAAGAAAACGAATGGACTTCGAAAGAAATCGATGAACAACAGGTTGTTACCGACTATATTGTAGAGCAATTAAGTTCTTTTGGGCAAGTTGCAACCGACGGCCCATATACGGTGGATGCAGGTTTTTTTCATCATCTAAAAACTTATATTTCCCTCGAAACAATGCTTCCTTTTACCGAAAAAATGTTAGCGTCACTGCATCCTACACCCGCTGTATGTGGTATGCCAAAAGAGAAAGCCAAGAAGTATATTCTAGAGAACGAAGGATATGATCGACAGTTCTATGCAGGTTATTTCGGTTGGAAAACCATAGAAGAAGAACGCTATTATGTGAATTTACGTTGCGCAGAAGTGATTAATAACCGTGTAAGATTGTATGTAGGAGGTGGAATTATGCACGATAGTAATCCTGAAAAAGAATGGATAGAAACAGAAATGAAGGCCAAAACCTTACTTTCTTATCTGAAAATTGAAGAATAAAAAAAGGAACATTTTGTTCCTTTTTTTATTCTTGCTCGTTCTTTTATTAATTGAACTGAATAGAACCTCCAGCAATTTTCTTTTGTTTTTTATGGCTAGGATTTCCATAAACTCTTATCACACCACCCGCTCTCACTTTTGCATCTACTTTGTCTTTTGCATGTACCCACGCATGTCCGCCCGCATTACACGTAACATTGGTAAAAGAAGAAACAAGGTTTTTTGATTCGAATTGCGCTCCAGTATTTACAATGACATCTTGTTTTTTTACTTGTCCAGATAAAATCATATTTCCACCCGAATTTAGTTTAGCACTCAAAGAATTTGTATCAATTTTTAGTTTGATGGTTGAGCCTTCGTTACTGGTGAGTTTTAGACTTTCTCCTCCCAAAACGTCTTCCGACTCTATCCTTGATCCCTGGCTTGCTTGTATATCGTTAAGAGTAGTGTAATATAAAACGATTTGGGTATTATCTCCTTGCAATAAATCAATACCAGAAAGTTTAATTTTTAATTCGTTGTAATCTTGTTCTATAACAACTTTTTCGGCCAACGAACCATTTATTTCAACTTTTGGTGTGTCAGAATGGATCAATTCTACCGGAATTTTATCGTAAACTTTTAGAGCCTGGAAATCATTTAATTCGATCGTTTTTTGTCCTAAAACTAAATTACTTCCTACCAAAAGAATTAGAGAAGTAGCAAATGTTCTAATCATTATTTTATTTTTTTTTTGCAAGACAAGGCGTAAATTTTCCCTACATCATAGCTTAAATCAAAAATAAAAAAAATCGGTCGTTTTGGCAACCGATTTCTGTATTAAAACTTCGTTAGAATTTTATTTTTCTGCAGTAAGTTCTGCAATACGAACAATTACCTCTACAGCTTTTTCCATAGATTCTACCGGTACATATTCGTACGGTCCATGGAAATTATGTCCTCCTGCAAAAATATTCGGACAAGGTAATCCCATAAAAGATAAACGTGCACCGTCAGTACCTCCACGAATGGGTTTGATGTTGGGGGTGATACCACAATCTTTCAATGCTTGTTCGGCAATTTCTACCGAAGCAAATTTTTCTTGAACTTTCTCGATCATATTAAAGTATTGATCGGTAACTTCTGCCGTAATCACAGGATGATCAAAACGAGATTGAATATCCTCAGCAATTTGTACGAAAAGTGCTTTTCTTGCTTCGTACTGATCCATGTCGTGATCGCGGATGATATAGACCATTTTGGCTTCGCTCACATCACCTTGGATATCGGCAAGATGAAAGAAACCTTCGCGGCCGTCTGTCAACTCAGGAACTTCGTCAGAAGGGAGTGCTGCAGCAAATTCGCAAGCAATACTAGCAGCATTAATCATTTTGTCTTTGGCATAACCTGGGTGAACTGATTTTCCTTTGATGGTAACAATTCCCGATGCGGCATTAAAGTTTTCATATTCTAATTCACCAACCTCAGATCCATCCATCGTGTAGGCCCATTCTGCTCCAAATTTTTCTACATTAAAGAAATCAGCACCGCGCCCAACTTCTTCGTCTGGGGTAAATCCTACAGCTATACGTCCGTGTTTTATTTCTGGATGAGCAATCAAATATTCTGCTGCAGTAACAATCTCTGCCAAACCAGCTTTGTCATCCGCACCTAATAGAGTTGTCCCGTCGGTAGTGATCAAGGTTTGACCTTTGTAACGCAACATCTCTGGAAATTCTTTTGGCGAAAGTATCATTTCTTCATTCAACTGAAGGTCACCACCGTCATAGTTTTCCCAAATTATTGGTTGTACATTTTCCCCAGAATAATCAGGAGAGGTGTCCATATGAGCAATAAAACCGATTGTGGGTACTTCTTTGTCTACGGTAGAAGGAACATAACCAAATACGTATCCATTCTCATCCAATGAAACATCCTCTAAGCCTATTTCTTTCAATTCGTTTTCGATATATCGAGCCAAATCCCACTGACGATCTGTACTAGGAAACTGCTCTACAAAGGCTTCACTTGTAGTGTAAATACTTACATATTTCAAAAATCGATTAACTAATTTTTCTCTCCAATCTGTTTGCATTATAATTTTTTTCGTAAAATTAACAAATTATCTACCTTTAGGGGCAAAACAAACAAAAAATTGAGTAAAAAAATCCATATGAAAATTATAGAATGTCCTAGGGACGCAATGCAAGGCCGAAAAATATTTATCCCTACACAGCAAAAAATAGACTATCTCAACGCTTTACTCGATGTAGGTTTTGATATGATTGATTGCGGGAGCTTTGTTTCACCAAAAGCAATACCACAAATGGCCGATACCCAAGAGGTTTTGGATGCAATAGATAAATGCAGCAGTACCTCGAAATTATCAGTAGTAATAGCCAATGTAAATGGTGCTCAAAAAGCATGCGACCACGAGAAAGTAGATGTTTTGGGCTATACTTTTTCTATCAGCGAAAATTTTCAACAATATAATACCAACAAAACAAGAGAGGAAGCTTTTGCAATAGCAGAAGAGATCCAAGAACTTGCACACAAACACAACAAAGAGTTGATGATTTATTTTTCTATGGCTTTCGGTAATCCATACAAGGAGGCTTTTGATGAAGAGTTGGTTTTATCTTGGGTAAATCGTTTTGCGAAAATGGGTGTGAAATCTATCAATCTATCGGATACAGTAGGGGTGGCAGATCACACAATCATAACCGATTTGTTTACCACCTTGATACCTGCTTATCAAGAAATAGAATTTGGAGCACACTTCCATACCGAATACGATAAATGGTACGAAAAAGTAGATGCTGCTTATCTCAGTGGCTGTAGAAAGTTTGATGGTGCAATAAAAGGTTTAGGCGGTTGTCCGATGGCTAAAAGTGATATGGTAGGAAATATGCCAACCGAAAAATTAATCAGTTATGCCAATGAAAAGCATGCAATACACGGATTAAATCTTCTGAATTTCGAATCTGCATACAACCAAGCATTGAAAATATTTTAGGTCAGTTTGTTAAAGGCCTCATAAAAATATAGAAATTTAGATAAAAGAAGGTTACATTTGTCCAAATTAAAAGAAGAAATATAGAATTTTATAATTTATGAAATATACGGTACTCTTGCTCACACTTTTTATGTGTAGCATAGCGCAAGGACTCTTTGCACAGACTCATAAAGCAAATAAAATAGAAGGAATAGCTGCAGTGGTGGGCGATGAAATTGTGTTAGATTCAGATGTAGAGCGCGATTTTCAGACGGCAAAACTTCAGGGGATGGAAGTGAAAGATCGTTGCGAATTCCTAAACAATATGCTCTTAGAAAAAGTTTTGATCGATCGTGCAAAACAAGATACATTGGTAGTGGTGACAAATGACGAAGTTCAACGAACACTAAAAGGTCAAATCGAACGTTTTACACAACAAATTGGTTCAGAAAAAGCTGTAATCGATTATTTCGGATTCAAGACCAAGGCCGAATTAGAGAACGAATTGCAGTACTATATCCGAGATAATATATATGCTAGAGAAAAAAGAGAGCGTGTAGTGAGCGGTTTAGATGCCACACCAGAAGAAGTGAGAATGTTTTTCGAAGAGCATAAAACAGAATTACCCGATGTGAAAGATGAGTACTCAATCAGTCATATAATTTTGTATCCTGAGATCGATCCAGAAAATGAACAAAAAGTTATTGATGAACTTAAACAAATCAAAAAAGACGTAGAAGAAGGTTCGAGTTTTGCAACCAAAGCCATTCTCTACTCAGAGGATCCAGGTTCTGCAACGAACGGAGGTCAATATCTGAAAGTGAAACGCGGAATGATGGTAAAAGAGTTCGATGCAGTAGCGTTTAACTTAGACGAAGGGCAGGTTTCAGAACCTTTTAAAACCGATTTTGGATATCATATCATCCAATTAGAAAAAAGAAAAGGACAAGAATTGGATCTTCGTCATATTTTGATTACTCTGAAACCAACCGATGAAGAAATAGCAAAGACAAAACATAAATTAGACTCTATCCGCATTCTGATAAACGAAGGGAAAATGAGTTTCAAAGATGCAGCTTTACGTTTTTCAGATGATAAAATGACAAAATACAATGAAGGAAATTTGATGAATCCACAAACTGGAGAAGATCGTTTCGAGCGAGCACAAATGTCGGCCAACGTTTCGTCGGCTTTGGTAGGATTAAACGATGGAGATATTTCACCTGTTTTTGTAGATGAATACGAAAATAAAAAAGTCGTTCGATTGATTCGCATGAACGGGTTTTATCCAGAGCACAAAATCAATTTCGAGCAAGATTATTCTTCACTGAAGCGTTTCACAATCCGATTCAAAGAACAAAATGTTTTGATGGATTGGGTAAAAAAACAAATACCAGAAACCTTTGTAAAAATCGGAGAAGATTACAAAGATTGTAAATTCGATCTCAATTGGGAAAATAATTAAGCTAAACATAAAGAATACCTTATAAATCAAAAATCCTCGCATCAATCGATGGGAGGATTTTTTTATTTCTCATAACCAAGATATAGATTTGAAAAGTTTAAGTAAGCTTTAACGTTCAGTTCGTTGCATTATTTTTAGTTTTTTTCTACTTTTAGTGTGAAACACATAAAACAATAAATAATTTAACTGACTTCTAAAAGTTATGAACTATCAAAAAGCAAAATCCGTTAAAAACCTAACGGTTAACAACACCAGTTATCAATACAGCTCGCTAAAAGATTTACCCGAAGGTTCGGTAGATCATTTACCATTCAGTATTCGTATATTATTAGAAAATGTTTTACGCAATTACGATGGCTTTAGCATTACCGACGAACACGTACAAACCCTGATTCATTGGACACCCGAACCGGTAGATAAAGACATTCCCTTCAAACCGGCTAGAATTCTAATGCAGGATTTTACGGGTGTGCCAGCGGTTGTAGATATGGCGTCTTTGCGTGCGGAATATGTAAGACAAGGCAAAGATGGACAAAAAATCAATCCGGCTATTCCGGTCGATTTGGTCATTGACCACTCGGTACAAGTCGATTATTTCGGTACGGATTATTCGTATGGGAAAAACGTAGAATTGGAATACGAACGAAACAAAGAACGTTACGAACTATTAAAATGGGCGCAGAAAGGCCTTAAAAATTTCACTGTTGTGCCTCCCGGAATGGGAATTTGTCACCAAGTGAATTTAGAATATTTAGCCAAAGGAGTCATCGCGCGTGATGGTTGGTTATTTCCAGATACTTTGGTCGGAACCGATTCGCATACTCCAATGGTCAACGGAATTGGCGTAATTGCTTGGGGTGTTGGTGGAATAGAAGCCGAAGCCGCTATGCTCGGACAGCCTATTTTCTTTACATGCCCAGAAGTTATCGGTCTGAAACTAACCGGTGAAATTCCCGCACATTGTACCGCTACCGATATGGTTTTATCCATCACCAAAGTATTGAGAGAAAAAGGCGTAGTGGGTAAATTTGTAGAAGTTTTTGGTGATGGTCTAGATTCGCTTACTGTTACCGATCGCGCCACAATTTCGAACATGTCGCCTGAGTTTGGGTGTACCGTTACATATTTCCCAATCGATCATCGTACCTTAGAGTATATGCATTCTACCAACCGTTCGCAAGAGCAAATTCATATCGTAGAAGATTATTGTAAAGAAAATCTTTTGTGGCGAACCGGGAAAGAACAAATCAAGTATTCTTCTGTTGTGGAATTCGATTTAGGCTCATTAGAACCTACTGTTTCTGGACCAAAACGTCCGCAAGACAAAATATTGGTAAAAGATTTAGCCGAAAAATTTGCCGGATTATTAGAAAGCGAACACAATCGAGAATACCAAAGCGTTCCTACCAGAAAAGAGTCTGCATGGTTGGCCGATGGTGGTTCGGGAACAGAGTTTACGTTTGGTAAAGTTCCGATTGAGAATACCGATCCTCGCCCGCACGAAGTGGTTAAAGAATCGATTCAATCCGTTCGGATCATCAATAAAAATAAAGAATTTGTTCTGAGTGACGGAAGCATCGTAATCGCTGCGATTACAAGTTGTACCAACACCTCAAACCCGGCCGTAATGGTAGGTGCAGGATTGTTGGCCCGCAATGCTGTAGAACGTGGTTTGCGCACCAAATCTTGGGTAAAAACTTCTTTGGCGCCAGGATCGAAGGTTGTGACGCAATATTTAGAACGATCTGGACTGAATGCCGATTTAGATGCTTTGCGTTTTCATAACGTAGGGTATGGTTGTACGTCTTGTATCGGTAATTCAGGACCGTTGCCACCACAAATTGCCGAAGCTGTTGACAAAGGTGAGTTGGTGGTTGCTTCTGTTTTGTCAGGAAATAGAAATTTCGAAGCACGTGTGCATCCGCAAGTGAAAATGAACTTCTTGATGTCTCCAATGCTCGTGGTTGCTTACGCTTTGGTTGGACGTGTGGATGTTAATTTGTTAGAAGATCCTTTGGATTACGATCCGAATGGTGAACCTGTTTATCTAAAAGATATTTGGCCGAGCCGAGAAGAGATTGTGAAAACCATCAACGAATGCATGAAACAAGAAGATTTTAAAGAAGTGTATGATGTGATTTTTGATGGTTCTACCGATTGGCAAAACTTAGAAGTGAATTTGGATCAAAATTTCGAATGGAATCCGAATTCGACTTATATCAAAGAAGCGCCATTTTTCGAACATTTAAAAGTGACACCAAAACCGATTCAGGATATCAAAGATGCTCGAGTTTTATTGTATTTGGGCGATTCTGTTACGACCGACCATATTTCGCCTGCCGGATCTTTCAGACCCGATTCTGCTGCGGGGAAATATTTAGAAGAGCATGGGGTGCAACAAACCGATTTCAATTCGTACGGTTCTCGTCGTGGGAATCACGAAGTCATGATGCGCGGAACCTTTGCCAATGTTCGTATCAAAAATAAAATAGCTGATAAAGAAGGTGGTTTCAGCCGATATTTCCCAACCAATGAAGTGAAAACAGTGTACGAAACTGCACAAGAATATGCAAAAGATCACACGCCTTTGATTGTTTTGGCCGGAAAAGAATACGGTTCGGGCTCATCGCGAGATTGGGCAGCTAAAGGAACCTTTTTGTTGGGTGTAAAAGCTGTTATTGCCGAAAGTTTCGAAAGAATTCACCGAAGTAATTTGGTCGGAATGGGCGTTGCACCTTTGGTTTTTGAAGCAGGACAAAATGCAGAAACTTTAGGTTTGGACGGATCCGAAACCTTTAGCATTACAGGTTTGGCAGAAGATCTGAAACCTCATAAAGTGTTGGATGTGAAAGCTATTCATCCGTCGGGCAAAGAAACAGACTTCAAAGTAATCGCACGATTAGATTCGGATATCGAAATAGAATATTTCAAAAACGAAGGAATTCTACAATATGTATTGCGAGATTATTTGAAACAATAATAGTAGATATAATATCCCACCCAAAATACCGTTAACCTGTGTTGACGGTTTTTTATTTCATCGAAAGTTCCGTTCTTTGTATAGACATTGTCAATGTAAAAAAAAATAACAAACTATGAAATTAATCGGGCCATTTACTCAAATCCTAACCATGCGGAATCTACCAATGAAAGGAACCATAAAAGACGAGCAACTCGAGTTGATAGAGAATGGTGGTATCATCGTAGAGAATGGGTTTATTCGACAAGTAGGTAATTACAAGCAGCTAAGAGAACAAAATCCCGCTATAGAACTAGAAGAAATAAATACCGAGCAAGTAGTGTTGCCAGGCTTTGTAGACTCGCACACGCATATTTGCTATGGTGGGAATAGAGCCAAAGATTTTGCAATGCGTCTAAATGGGAAAACCTATCTAGAAATTGCCGAAAGCGGTGGCGGAATTTGGTCAACAGTAACGCAAACTCGCTCAAAATCACCAGACGAACTAAAAGACATTACATTGCATCATATCGATAAATTAATTGCACAAGGAATTACAACAGCCGAAGTGAAAAGTGGTTATGCTCTATCGGTAGAAGGCGAAAAAAATATGCTGCAAGCAATTGGGATGGCCAAACAAGAAACACCGATAGAGGTGGTAACAACTTTTCTAGGAGCTCACATGAAACCAAAAGATTTTGAAGGGTCTAATCGAGATTATTTAGAGCATTTGGTACAAGAAATTTTTCCGGTATTACGCAAAGAGTATCAATGTAACCGAGTAGATATTTTTGTAGAACAATCTGCTTTTAGTATAGAAGAAGGAGATTATTATATGAATGAAGCCAAGAAGCAAGGGTTTGAGCTGACAATTCATGCCGATCAATTTACTGCAGGAGCAAGCCAACTAGCTGTAAAATATCAAGCATTGAGTGCCGACCATTTAGAATTTTCGGGTAAGGACGAAATCATGGCGTTGTCGCAATCGGATGTGGTAGCAACCGTTTTACCAGGTGCTTCTATAGGGCTTGGGATGCAATATGCACCAGCAAGGAAATTATTAGACGCCAATTGTTGTGTGTCGATTGCTTCGGATTGGAATCCAGGATCCGCCCCAATGGGAAATTTATTAACGCAAGCATCAATCTTGGCAACCTTCGAAAAGTTATCGATGGCAGAAGTATTGTCGGCCATTACTTTTCGAGCTGCAAAAGCGCTAAACTTTTCGGATCGTGGGATAATATCAGAACAAAAAATAGGAGATTTTATTAGCTTTTCTACCTCAGATTTCAGGAATATTATCTATGAACAAGGTCAATTGCAACCGACCAATGTTTGGAAAGATGGAAGATTAATTTATACAAAAAAATAAAGTTAACATACATACATGTTTTTTTTGATACAAAAAAAGAGGGGAGAAGTGAGTGAATTTGACCTCTCTTTTTTTATGGATTGAGATGATTGAATTTAGAATCTGTATAATATGAAAGCATAGTGCGGTGATTTCGGATTATTTTCGTTTATTTCATAGATAATTAATGTAAATTTGCAACCTATTTACCCAAGAAGTATGATACAATCCATGACCGGATTTGGTAAGTCCGTTGTAGAACTACCAGAGAAAAAAGTAACGATCGAAATACGATCATTGAACAGTAAGAATTTAGACCTTATTACTCGAATTCCTTCTTTTTATAGAGCAAAAGAATTAGAAATTCGCAATCTGATTTCAGAAAAATTACAACGTGGGAAAGTAGACATCATACTGAGCTGTGAACTGACCGCAGTGGCTCGTTGTCAAAAAATAAATGCAGAATTGATACGGGCATATATCCAAGATTTCAAGGCGATAACGCCAGAGGTGTCCGAGGCAGAATTGTTGCCAACTATTTTGCGTTTACCCGATGTTTTGCATACGCCGCAGGAGGATTTAGAAGCTGAGGAGTGGAATAATATACTGGTCGGAATCAATGAAGCGCTCGATAGCCTTATACAATTTCGGCTAGATGAAGGTACTGTTTTAGCCCAAGAGTTACAGTTGCATATCGAGAATATTTTATCATTACTTTTGGGGATAGAACCTTTTGAGGATGAGCGAATTGCTGCTGTTAGAGAGCGAATGATGAAGCGTTTAGAGGAATTTTCTGTAGATGTTGATCACAATCGATTAGAGCAAGAGATTGTTTTTTATTTAGAACGTTTGGATGTAACGGAGGAAAAAGTTCGATTGAAAAATCATTGCGAATATTTTCTGACAGAATTAAATCAAAACCAATCAAATGGGAAAAAACTAGGGTTTATTACTCAAGAGATTGGTAGAGAAATCAATACTTTAGGGTCAAAATCAAATCATTCTGAAATGCAAAAAATTGTCGTTCAGATGAAAGATGAATTAGAAAAAATAAAAGAACAAAGCCTAAATATTTTGTAATGCAAAAAGGGAAGTTAATAGTATTTTCGGCTCCATCGGGTGCAGGCAAAACTACTTTGGTGAAGCATGCTCTAGAGAAATTAGATAATCTGTCTTTTTCGGTTTCATGTACCACAAGAAATAAACGAGAAGGAGAAATCGACGGAAAAGATTATTACTTTATATCTCCCGAAGAGTTTAAGAAACGTATTGATGATGAAGAGTTTGTTGAGTGGGAAGAAGTGTATCACAATAATTATTACGGCACTCTAAAATCTGAAATAGAACGAATTACCAAAGATGGGCATTCTGTGATTTTTGATATGGATGTAGAAGGTGCTCTGAATATTAAGAATATATATGGTGACCAATGCTTAACGGTTTTTGTACAGCCTCCTTCTTTAGAGATTTTGCGAGACCGACTCATCACGCGCAATACCGAAAGCGAGGATAAACTGAAACAGCGTCTAGACAAAGCAGATATAGAAATGGCAGCTGCTTCAAGGTTTGATGTTCTTTTGATGAATGATGATTTGGCAGCTGCAAAAGATGAAGCCTTGGCGATTATTACAAAATTTGTTCGATAGAAGTTGGAGCAAAAAAAATCCTTCTCAGAGAATAGTAGTTTAGAGATAAGGATTTTTTGGGAGGATATCTATATAAAAAAAACCGTTTGTGAATAAACAAACGGTTTTTCTTGTTTTGTGAAATAATTTTCTTTCTAGAAAGACGCATCTTTGATACGAGCTTTTTTACCTCTAAGATTTCTGAAGTAGAAGATACGAGCTCTACGAACTTTACCTCTTTTGTTCACTTCTATCTTTTGGATAGCAGGTAAATTCACTGGGAAAATACGCTCTACTCCAACATCACCACTCATCTTACGGATAGTGAAAGTTTCGGTAGCTCCATGTCCTCTACGTTGAATAACAACTCCTCTAAAGAACTGAACACGTGATTTTCCACCTTCAGTAATTTCTTGGTAAACAGTAATAGTGTCACCCGCAGCAAATGCTGGGAATTCTTTTTTAGCTACGTATTTATCTTGTACGTATTTAACTAAATTTTCCATTTTAGTAATAATAAACAGTTATTTAAATTGACCAACATTCACGTCTTTCGTCAGAGGTTAATCAATGCGAGTGCAAAATTAATTATAATTCTGTTATTTACAAATGTTTACAAGTTAAAATACATACATTATTTTAAATAAAGTATGTATTCTGTATATAAGTCATTGATATTAAGTGTATTTAGCTTATTTTTAAAAGGTATGTGTTTTATAGAAATACTAAGTTGTATAAAACGAAATTTATCTGATCAAAAGAAAATATAACAAGGTGTTTTTTGTAACAAAAAAGCTTAGAATAATGGCATAAAAAAAACCTCCATTTGGAGGTTTTCTATTTCTATTTTACATAAAATATGTTATAAATGTTTTATAAAAGATTATAACCGAATTTAAATCCTAATGTAGGAGTTAGGTTTCCTTTACTTAAATCAAAATCTTGTAAGTATCCTATACCGACATGTGTTCGAAAGTAAAAATTAGAACCTATAGATCTCTGAATACCCCAATGTAAATCTGTTAAGAAGGATTTGTTTAAATCTATATCATTTTTATTTCCAAAGGAATATTTTAATTGAACTTCTATGAAATTACCAGAATTGTTTTTCAAAGATTTACTTTTTGTAATTCTTTTATCCTTATTATAAAAGAAAGAATAACTTGATTTTACATATGGAGTTGGTTTTGAAAAATTGAAAACATATGAAACAGCATCGTCATTTAGATTATATCCTCCTCCAACTCCTGTTTCAAAATTTAAAAATGATTTATTTCCAATAAGAATATTATATCCAACACTAAGACCGTGAGTGCCTATTTCGATTACTCCTGAATTTCTATAGGTATCATTGCTCTGCTGAGCATTACCAAGAAAAGGAAGTAATAAGAAAAATTTAGTTAATTTCATTTTTAAAGTTAATTTTTTTAGTTTCATAAGAGTTATAATTACAATTTAAATATTTAAATCGTAATTATATTTAATTAAAGAAAAGTGAAATATTTTATTTATCTATCACTTGTAAAGTACTACCCATATCCTATAACACAATTAGGCTGATTTAAGTTGAATTGTT
>NZ_KV798525.1:0-1035 GCF_001809725.1 Weeksella sp. HMSC059D05 | reverse complement strand
CGTTGTACGACATAGTAAAACCGAACCAAACAAAATGAAAGTCAGAGAAGAAAAGTTAAGAACAATTATAGAATGGTCGGAGAAAAACGAAGATGTAAGAGTTCTTCTTCTGACAAGTTCACTTGTAAATCCTTTAGCACTTGTTGACGAATTTAGTGATTTAGACATTGAATTTGTTTTTGAGGATAATACAAATTACATTTCAGACAAAAGCTGGACGCTTAAATTCGGAAATCCAATTGCTATGATTGAAGAAGACGAAAGTTGTTTTAACCATAAACACGCAATGAAAATGCTACTTTATGAAGACGGTGTGAAAGTAGATTTTAAACTTTACAGCAAATCAAAATTTATAAAGGAAACGCAAGAGAAAGAATTACCAGAAGATTGGGATATTGGTTATAAAATTTTAATTGATAAAGATGGTATTACAAAGCAAATGCTGAAACCAACTTATCAAATTTCCATTATCAAAAAACCGTCTGAAAAAGAGTTTCAAAATCTAATAAACGATTTTTGGTGGGACACAACTTACGTGGCAAAGTGTCTTGTGAGAGATGAAATATTCTATGCGAAATTTATGTCGGAAACCGTTATTCGCACAGAATATTTAATTCCTTTAATTGAATGGCACATTGCAAGTGAACACAATTGGAACATAACGACCAATAAATATGGACGACTTTTCAAAAAGTATCTTAACCAGGAAATGTGGGCTAAAACAGAACAAACATTTTCAGGGAGCGATATAAAGGAAAATTGGACTGCTCTATTTTCAATGACTGATTTAGTTTCAGAAATAGGAACTGAATTGTCAAAAAAATTAGAGTACAAATACCCGGATAAATTAGAAAATGACATACGAAAATATTTAGCTGGACTAAAACCCAAAACATAACTACGTCGTACAACATCGTATTGGCAATAGGCGGGCTGAACGGCTTCGTATCAACGGAAGTGCAAAATTCAACTTCTGTTCTTCGATTAAAGTTCAGTGCTAAAAATCCCGCCCATCGCCAATACGCGGCACGTTGT